>JAHAYQ010000129.1 GCA_018384465.1 Myroides sp.
AACCGGAACTACTGGTTCTGTTATTGTAACGCTTTCTTGGCACCATCAAACTACACCTTCAGAATTCAGAGGTGGTACTGATTTACACATTGTACGTTGGGACGCCAATCAAAACCTTTGGGTTGACGAAGGCGGAATAGTAGATACGGGTAACCAAACAGTAACATCTCCTGTAGAAGTAGAAGGTTTTGGAGTTTTTACTTTGGGTAAAATCAAAGAAAAATTTCTTAATCCTGGCGATGTGGTAATTTATCAAGGGGTTACACCTGATGGTGATGGAATAAACGATTATTTCATTATCGATAACATTAACCAATTTCCAAATAACAACGTGACTATTTACAACCGATGGGGGCGCAAAGTGTACGAAACTTCTGCTTACGATAGTAAAGGAAATGTTTTTAGAGGTGTAGCCGAAGGTACAAGTGTTGTTGGCAACGAAAAATTACCAACAGGAACGTATTACTACGTGGTAGAATATTTATACGACCGCGATGGAGAAAACCAATGGATTAAAAAAGTAGGATATCTACATCTTGAGAACAACTAAAACAATAAAGCAATGAAAAAAATTAATATCATATCGGCTTTGTTAGCTTTAGTAAGCTTCTCGGCCACGGCACAGCAAGATGCTCAGTTTACACAATATATGTACAATACCATTAATATTAACCCGGCGTACGCAGGTAGTCGCGGTGCTTTAAGCATCTTTGGGCAGCACAGAACGCAATGGGCTGGTTTAGATGGCGCACCTACAACCAATGCTTTTTCAGTTAATACGCCATTAGGCGACAGTAAATTGGGGTTAGGGGTTAGTTTTATAAACGATGCTATAGGAGTGATGGATGAAAATACCATCAGTATCGATTTGTCGTATACAATTGATTTAAACGATAAGGGAAGTAAATTCTCTTTCGGTTTAAAAGGATCTGCAAACTTGTTGAATGTTGCCTATTCAGATTTGTTAACATACAATCCAAATGATCCTAATTTTCAAACAGATATTCAAAGTCAGTTTACACCAAATATCGGTGCCGGATTGTATTGGCATAACGAAAAAACCTATTTCGGATTGTCGGTTCCAAATTTCCTAACCACAACTCGTTACGATGATAACATTCAAAGTACCATGCAACAAAAAATGCATTATTACTTAATGGGAGGTCATGTAATAGATATCAATCCAACGTTAAAATTTAAACCAGCTTTCTTGTTAAAAGCTGTAAGTGGGGCTCCATTACAAGCTGATGTTAGTGCCAATTTCCTAATTCAAGATAAGTTTACGGTAGGAGGTGCATACCGATTGGATGCTGCTTGGAGCGCATTGGTTGGCTTTCAAGTAACCGACGGTTTGTTTATAGGATATAGTTACGATGGTGAAACCACTAAGTTGGCTAATTATTCTAACGGATCGCATGAAATTTTCTTAAGATTTGAATTGTTTAACAAGTACCGCCGCGTGAACTCGCCGCGATTCTTCTAAAAAAGTAAAGAAAATGAAAAAACGATTATCAATAATCGCCTTGGCATCCTTCTTATTTTTAGGAAGTAATGTAGCTAATGCGCAAGCGGGCTTAAAAAAGGCAGATAAACAATACGATCAGTGGGCGTATGCAGATGCTATAAATATTTATGAGCGCATAGATCAGAAGGGATTTACTAATCAAGAATTAGCTCAAAATTTAGGAAACGCGTATTATTTCAATGCCGATTACGCAAATGCCTACAAACAGTACCAACGCTTGTTTTCAGATGAAAATGGTTATGAACAAATTGATCCGGAATATTATTACCGTTATGCACAAACACTGCAAAATATGGGATATGCTGCCGAAGCAAAATCATATTATAACCAATTTGTAAGCAAGGTGGGAAATCAAACCCAAATAGCAAAAATCAGAGGCAACGAAGCCGATTTGCAAAAGCAAATCAAGGAAAACTCAGGTAGATACGATAAATTAACCAATTTGCCAATCAATACCCAGTTTGCCGATTACGGAGGCTTTGTTCACGATGGCAGCTTGTATTTTACCAGTGCACGAGATACCGGAAGTTTTGCAAAAAAAATCCATACGTGGACAGGTGCGGCTTTTACAAGTTTATACAACTATCAATTGTCAACAGAAACCGATACGCTGCGTAAACAACCAAAAGCAAAACGCATTAAAGGCGATGTAAAAAGTATTTTAAACGAATCG
Organism: Myroides sp.; assembly: GCA_018384465.1. GTDB lineage: Bacteria > Bacteroidota > Bacteroidia > Flavobacteriales > Flavobacteriaceae > Flavobacterium. The sequence goes on from JAHAYQ010000129.1 coordinate 2,199, forward strand.
TCAGCAGTTATAACAAAAGACGGTCAAACCATGTATTTTACCCGTAACAACATATCAAACGGAAAACGTAAATATGATGCGGATAAAAATACAAGGTTGAAAATTTACAAAGCAGATTGGGTAAACAACAGTTGGCAAAACGTTCGCGAATTGCCAATTAATAGCGATGATTTCAGTACAGCGCACCCAGCGTTGAGTAAAGACGAACGCACTTTGTATTTTGCATCTGATCGTCCAGGCGGCTACGGTGCATCCGATTTATGGAAAGTAAGCGTTAGCGGTGAAGTGTATGGGGTGCCACAAAATTTAGGTGCCGAAATAAATACCGAAGCCCGCGAAACATTTCCTTTTGTAAATGATAACAACGAATTGTACTTTTCAAGCGATGGTCGTGTTGGTTTAGGAGGTTTAGATGTATATGCAGTGAAATTACAAGATGACGGAAGTTATAGCGAAATCCATAATTTAGGAGATCCTGTAAACTCGAATGCTGATGATTTTGCTTATTTTATCGATTTCCAAACAAAAGAAGGCTTTTTCTCTTCAAACCGCGAGGGTGGTGTAGGTAACGATGATATATACAGCTTTTTAGAAACCCGTATGTTGCCTTTAGAATGTATTCAAAATTTAGAAGTAATGGTAGTTGATAGCCGCACACGCAATATTATAACCGATGCCAGAATTACTCTTTATGACAAGTTGTATAATGAAAAGGGTTGGACAAACAGCTACCGAAACGATGCCTATACGTTTGATACGGAATATATTTGTGGAGAAATGTATCGTTTAAAAGTAGAAAAAGACGATTTCATTACTTCTGAAGAAACAGTTACTTTGGATGCGAAAAGCGGAATCACTAAGAAAACCATTGTGTTAGAACGCAAAAAGGTAGAGGTGAAGAAAAACGACGATTTGTTTAAAGTATTGAAATTAAATCCTATTTATTTTGATTACGATAAAGACAATATTCGTCCGGATGCCGCTGTAGAATTGGCAAAAGTTGTTGAAATATTGCTTGATTATCCACGAATGAAGATTGATGTACGTTCACATACCGATAGTCGTGGATCTGATAGTTATAACCTAAAATTATCAGAGCGTCGTGCAAAATCTACGGCTGAATGGATCATTTCTCAAGGAATAGATGCTTCAAGAATTACTTATAAAGGATATGGGGAAACCCAACTGATCAACAAATGTAGAAACGGTGTGAAATGTTCAGACGAAGAACACGAAGAAAACCGTAGATCAGAATTTATGGTATTAGAACTGTAGAAATATTATTTAATAATGTTAGTTTATGTTAAAAACGGATGAGGCTTAGCTCATCCGTTTTTTTTATTCTTTCATCGCTTTATAAAAAGCAGCTCTACTTAAAGGTTCGTACTCATTGGTCTCGCCCAACATAACCAAATTATCGTTATCAGCTTTTCTAAAGCTGTAATGCGCCAAGTTTCCCGTTCGTGTACAAACCGCATGTACTTTGGTCACATATTCAGCTGTTGCCATTAAAGCAGGCATTGGTCCAAAAGGTTTTCCTTTAAAATCCATATCCAAACCAGCGACAATAACACGAATTCCAGCATTAGCCAAATCGTTACAAACGGCTACAATTTCATCGTCAAAAAATTGAGCCTCGTCAATACCCACCACATCGCACCCGTCAGCTAATATCCGTATGTTGGCAGCGGCAGGTACCGGAGTAGATCGAATTTCAGAACCCTGGTGCGAAACCACAAACGTATCATCATAACGGGTATCAACGGCAGGTTTAAAAATTTCAACACGTTGCTTTGCAAATTGTGCGCGACGCAAACGGCGTATCAGTTCTTCGGTTTTACCAGAAAACATCGAACCGCATATAACTTCGATCCAACCAAATTGTTCTTTGTGATTTACAGGGTTTTCGAGAAACATTTTAGTAATTATAAGTTGTTTAAAACAGTTTTTTCTGTTACTTTGTATCACCACAAATTTATCAAAAAATAATTGGTGAAAATTTAAAAGTTATGAAGAAAATCATTGAGTCAGATTTGATAAGCATTGCCCATCGCATTTTAAAATTAAAAGATACATCAGAAGTGGCTTCTTTGTTAAAAGAAACTGAACTTTTACATAAAAAATTGATATTACTGCAATTTTATGAAGAAAACAAGTTTAGGTTAGATGCTGCTATTACCGATGAAAAATTGATAGATGCTCTTGAAAATCCAGAAAAAGTACAGGCTACAAGTGTTTTTTTATCAGAAGAACAAACAGATGATGTGGTTTCTTTTGAAGAAGAACTAATTACGCCTATAGAATTAAACGTTACTACCGCAGAACAAATTGATGAAGCAATTGCAGAAGAGGATCATATTTCGGCTATTGATGAAACGTTGGAAAATAATGAGGTAGCGTTTACTCCATCTATTCAAGAAACTCAAAAAACAATAGATGAGGTTGAAGAAGAGTTGGAAGAAATTGTTTTAAAAAATCCTATAGAAGATGCGCAAGAAGCAGTTGAACGTGCTACTTTAGAGATTGACCCGGTTTTTTCTATTCCTCATCACGAATTGTTCAATGACGCAACAACTGATGCAGAAAAAAACAATGATTTTAAAAGTCCACAACATTTTGTTGCTACGCAATCAACAGAAAAATTAGATCAAGACAATTACCACCAAGTTCCGTTGAATAAATCGATTAATGATGCTTTTGCCAACAAAATTTCTGTTACCTTAAACGATCGCATTGCCTTTGAAAAAAATCTATTTAATGGAAATAGCGATGATTTAAACCGAGTAATTTCCCAATTAAATACTATTGAAACTTATCAAGAAGCTAAAGATTTTATTGAGGATTTAGTAAAACCCGATTTTAATAATTGGCAAGGGAAAGAAGAGTTTGAAAGTAGGTTTATGGAATTGGTTGAAAAACGATTTTTGTAGTAAGTTTGATATGAGACAGATGCACAGATTTTCAATTATTTGTCACTTCGAGTAACGTAACGCAGTGTATCGAGAAGTTTTAAAAAGTTCTCGATAAGCTTGAACGGAAAAATATCTGTTACATGAACCTTGATATAAATTGATAATCATCACGACTTGTCATCCGTGCATCTGTGGAAAACATAATAAAAAGAAACTCAAAAAATGAGTAAATTATACATTGTACCAACGCCCATTGGTAATTTAGACGATATGACTTTTAGAGCTATTAGAGTTCTAAAGGAGGTCGATTTAATTTTGGCAGAAGACACGCGCACCAGCAGCAAGTTGTTAAAACATTTCGAAATTGGTACGCAAATGCACAGCCATCACATGCACAACGAACATCAAACGGTGGAAAACACGGTGCAAAAACTTAAAAACGGACAAACCATTGCATTGATTTCCGATGCGGGCACGCCTGCTATTTCCGATCCTGGTTTTCTGTTAACGCGTGCCTGTGTAGAAAATAATATTCCTGTGGAATGTTTGCCGGGAGCAACCGCTTTTGTACCTGCGTTGGTTAATAGCGGATTGCCGAACGATAAATTTGTTTTTGAAGGCTTTTTGCCCGATAAAAAGGGACGCCAAACACGTTTTTTGACATTGGCAGAAGAGACCCGGACCATGATTTTTTATGTTTCACCTCATAAATTAGTGAAAACGCTTGTAGATTTTGAAACTTATTTTGGAAAAGAGCGACAAATATCGGTTTCCAGAGAATTATCAAAACTACACGAAGAAACTGTACGCGGATCGGTAGAAGAAGTGATGAAACATTTTGAAACCAAACCACCAAAAGGTGAAATAGTTGTAATTGTAGCCGGTAAAGAAAAAGAAAAAAAGAAAAAACATGAATAGTCATTTAATAACTACTACTTGGAAAGGTGGTATGCAGTTTGAATCGAGCAACCCAGGCGGTTCATTAACTATTGATGCAGCCGAAGAAGTAGGCGGAACAAATAACGGTTTACGACCTAAAGCGTTAATGCTATCGGCTTTGGCGGGTTGTTCAGGCTTAGATGTAGCTTCGCTGATCAAGAAAATGCGGTTAACAGTTGCTGATTTCAATATAGTAACCGAAGGTTTTTTAACCGATACAGACCCACAAGTATATCACCAAGTTAAGGTAGCATATCA
>JAHAYQ010000153.1 GCA_018384465.1 Myroides sp.
CTTTCGGTATGCATACTGCTATACTCTTGGTTGAATTCAGGATAATGAGTTAACCACCCTTTACGAGCTGCGTCGTAACGCACATCGGCTTGCGAACCAAACACATATCCCAACGTAGGGCGCGATGTTCCAAAGAAACCTAACCCGCCCAAATATCCAGGTAAAACGGTACCGTTTGATTCTTGATACGACACATCTACTTTTTTAACCATGGTCACCAAATTGATCAATGCATCTAAAGCTGCCGACCCTTTTTCTTCTTCGTCTTTTTTATCTTTATCAGCAACCTCTACATTGCGCTCTACTCGCTGTCCTGGTCGTGGCTTTTGTGTTAAATTTGCCGTTGGTTTTTTAGGTTTTTGACTACTTGGTACCAATCCTAAATACTTATAGAGCACATCCATAGTAATATTGGTACTGAAATTGTGCGTGTTGGCGTTTTGAATGGTGTTACCCAACTCGTAATTCACTCCGTTGTAATCTACATTAGAAAAAGCATCGGTTGCACGTTGCCAACTATAATCACCAGTATACGAATAATTACCATTAATGAACGCTAAAAACGGTACTTTATCAAAAGGTAGCTTGTAGTTTAACTGTAAACTCTGCATGCGCAAATTAGGTGTACCTGGATCAAAATAACCATCCCAAATTCCTAATGAATTGTCTACATATCTGTTTTCATCGTAAAAGTTACGCACCACATTGTTGTTAGATGCGGTATAGTTTAACGTAAGACTCTTTGTTAAATTGAAATTTAAACCATAGTTGTAGTTAAAGAAATAATTTCTTCGGTACAATGGCTGAATTTCAATTCCCTCCACATCAATCATGCGGTATTTTTGCTGATTGTATTGACGCAACACATTTGAATGAAAGGTAACATTGGTTGGCAGTAAATTCAAATTAAAATCGGTAAGTAGCTTTAAGTATTTACTCTTTTTTAACTCTGCTGCATTTTTAAACGGCTCAATATTCCACGGTTTAAATGCATACGAATAATCTATTGAAGAGCGCGCTTGTTGATCTAATGTTTGCTCTACCTCAAAATTATGTTGTTGCACTTCGTTAAATGAATGCGAAAGCGTAAGGTTTTCTATATCGTAAAAACGCTGTTTTTGATCAGGTTTACGCTGTTTGTTTACGCCAATAAAGTTAATACTGGTACGTTTGGTATATTCTATTGCGCGATCTTTAATCATTTTTCGTTCGGCTTCTGTAGCAGCCTCATCCATTTTGGCTTCTAAACGAATATCCGGATCATTTGGATCGTATTCTGGAGTAATCTTCTCTTCGGAAACCGAATAGCTAAAAGGTATGTTTAAATTCCATTTTTTAGGCAACACCTGATGAGCGTTTACTGCTGTGGTAACGTTGTATTGGAAAATATCTTCTCTACTGCGCTCTTGCGGACCTTGCTCTAAGGCACCAAAGCCCATGGTTTGTTTGTTAACCGATGCTGTTATAGCTGCAAAATCGGCAATTTTAGCATCTACAGTTGCTACGGCTGCCCAACCGCCTTTGTTGGTCATATCAGACATACGGAGTTCGTTAAACCACACCTCTCCACGGATATCTCTTGGCGACTCTATACTGTTTTCATACAGCACGCCGGTGTTGTTTCGCACCCCTAACATAATGGTACGGAGCATTCCAAAGTTCGGATTTCCTTTTACCCCTATACGCAGCTTGTTTATTTTTGTTGCCAATTCAGGCTTTATTTCATCTTCATCTTTAAAATAAATAAAGTTTGGATCTTGGTTTTGGTCGCGATTACGCATTAATTTCAACTTGGTAAGCAACTCTAATTCCAACTCAATTTCGTTTGCCAACGGCCAAATTTCTTCTGCTATGGTAGTTCCCCATTCGGTCACTTTCAACGGAATTTCTACTTGGTAGAAGTTGTTGGTAAAATCGTTTCCAAAACGGATAAACGCCACCATTTCATCGTCTTTTAAGCGTGAACCATCAGTAGCACTTTCTAATGCTTCGGCATGTAAAAACATACGTAGTTTTTTGTATTGACGCATATCAATATTACCTACATTTTTGTAAACCGCTCTAGAATCATCTGGTTCTAATCCATGAGGTGTTATGGTAGAGTTGGCTTTGTACACGCGCAATGACAACGCCTGTTCGTTTTGATTGATGATGCTGTTGTTTTGATTGATTTGCTCACGCACAATACCTGGTGGCAGCACATACGGAATCGGTGTGCGGGCATAGTTATTTAGCACGTTAAGAGTAGTAACATCAAAACCGGTATTAGTTCCTTGAACCATATTGTTAGGATCTTCTACCAAATTATCTGTATATCTTCTCCAATCGCTTCTTACTAAATTTAGAGTTCCAAAACGCAACGTCACCTCATCGGTAAACTGCGTTAAAAACATACGCATAAAACGTACCGATTGCAAATCAGAAATAGCGCCCACAGCGTATTCAGAACTTGCTACAATAGGCACTTTGTACTGAACCCATTTCACTGGTGTGGAGTTACCATTCACAAAGGTTTCGGTTGTTGTACGCACATCAACCACGTAATTTTCACCTATGATAGGATTTGGTGTTACATTGATTTCATATTGATAATACGCATTAATCGTATTCATGGTATTATCGTTATCAATATCTTCTACATCAGGTAAATTGCTGTTTCCTCTGTTAGTATCGGTAAATTCAATTGGTGTATTTCCTTGTAAACCGTTGTAATTTTTATAGCGCGAAATAATATCGCCCTGAGCTGTTAAGAAAAATTCGTAATTATCAGCGGCAGGATCGGCTAAATTGGCAAATGCAGAGAATTTAGCACGCTCTTCGTCATCGTTCAACCCATCTAAACCTACATCTTGATACACACGATTATTGGCATCAGAATCAAATGCATAAATTAAAGCAGTTGATGCCGGCACTTTCCCCCAAACAGAACTAATGGTTGGCGTATTGTTGCCTGGTGTAGGTAAACCGTTTTCGTATTGCTTCATACCGTCTTGTAAAATGTCTTCTGATATGTATCCTAAGTTAAAATACAACTTACCGGTATTGCTCATATCAATCACATCGCCCGCATTACCCGTATAAGGATCCATCATCCAAAACTCGATATACTCTACATTTGATTGTTCAAAGTTGGTAGATGAAATGGAACGCATAATACCCCCCCAATTTTGTGAAGGATTTGGCAATTCATTACCTGATAAATATTGCGGATTAAAATTGTATGGCCCCCTTTCTTTTGGGTAATACGTAAGGTTTAACGGATTAACAGTTAGCAACTCACCTTCAGCAATATCCATGGTAGGAAACAATTCTTGTTTGTCTATTCGACGAGTTTTGTTTGATGACAGCATCGCATCAGAAATTTCATCTGGTCGACGGTACGGACTGTAAAATATTTGATCGATATTATACCATGATAGTTTTGCTCTACGATAACCCGATTGCAAATCGGTAAAGTTCTCACCAAAGCCAACAGGTACCGAAGACAAGAACCACATAGTTGGATTTAAGACATCGATATTACTGTGGGTTCCTTCAAAATTTTCAATATAAGAAGTTGCTTCCCCATTAAGCTGATCTATTTTAGATGCACCTGGTAATAAATAAGCAAATTCTCCTTTAAAGGATAGGTTCGACATCACATCGGTATCGATATTCGGTAATTTATTTACCCAACGAGTTAAGAAAGGTAAATCGGTAGCGTAATTAGCATTAAAACCAACAATGGTATTGTTTACCGATTCTTCTCCGTAGTTTGACTTTACCGTTAAGGGCTGTTCTGATAATCGTAAATAAGTTGCCCCTAAAACCAATTTGTCGTTTACTTGATGATCAACATGAAACCCGAAGAATGTACGACGGTTTTGATTAAACATTGAGTTTTCTTCTACCGAAATATGAACCGGGGTGTTGCTTTCACGTAACGATGGATCTAAGATCTGCACCATGCCACGTTGGTAATCTACTGTATAATCAGCCCCTTCAACCAATGTTCTACCACCTGCTGTAACCACTACCGAACCTTGCGCCACATTAAATCCACCAATTGGAATACCATCGCCCATAGAGCTGGTTGATTTTCCTTTTAACTGAAATTTGTTTTTTTCGCTTTCTTGTAAAGCTCGTGTGTACGTATTGCGGTATAAACTTTTGTAAACGTATTTTTTCTGGTTGGGGTTATAACTGGCTTCTATGTTATAATCTTCCGATGGGTTGTCTGATAATTTTTTGAATAAGTGCTCGCCAAACGGCTCAACAGTGGTAAAAATTACCCTACCGTATTCTTCATCAACCGTAATACCTTCAAATTTATTGTTGTTTTGTAACGCTCCACTATTTTGACCGTAACCGCCGCCTTGTCCGTAGTTACCACCCTGACCGTAACCGCCTTGTGAATTGCTATTAAACGGATTGCTTGTTGGGTTATTTGAAATATAATCAAACCAGCCATCACCTCCGTTTTGTGGGTCATCGGTAGAATTTAATCTATCTAAATTAAATACGTTTAGTAAAGGGGTATTGGCAACATCATCTGGTAAAGTAGTACCCGCTACCGGCGAAATATAATTTAATGGTTGCGGATCGGTGTACATAATATTTAAACGAAAGCCGTCTTTTTCTAAATACCTGCTGTTTGGAATTTGATAAATATTTTTCATCAATAGATCCCACACCGGTTCATCTACCGATGCCAAGGTACTTTTCAGCATCTTTAAAACCAAACTTTGCGTTGTTGGAATATCTTGGTTGTCTTGATCTTGACCTATTACGGTGGCATCTACACCATCGGTTCCAAACTCACCTACTTTGTACACTTTTCCCCCAATGGTATATTCAAAAGCTACCGCCAACACCTCATCGTTATTCAAAGGTTGTTGTAAAGTAATGTATCCCAATTGTGGATGAAACTTAAACTCGTTCTCTGTCAGCTTACGTGCATTTTCTAACTTCACATAATCTCTACCTTCGGTCACCGAAATATTAAAGCCACTTTGTGCCGTGGTAATTTGACGAATACCTTCGTTTAAGAAGTTGCTACCAATAGCTTCTGGATTGAACTGGTTGTTTTCGTTATCGGCAGGTGCATCAATACCCGAACTTCCAAAAAAGGCAGGATGTGCGGTCAAATCAACACCTATCATTCGTTCCGTACTTGCGTTGCTTAAGCGAGCTTCTCCCAAATCTTGAATGGCAATAATATTGCGCATGTTGTTGTTGGTTTGC
>JAHAYQ010000083.1 GCA_018384465.1 Myroides sp.
CGAATCAGGTCACGGTATGAAAGGAAGTGGTGCCGGATTTATAACTATGGAAATCAATACCTTAGGTAGGTTTAATATGTGGGGCGATTTTCAGGTGTACGACGGAGAGTATAATTTTAAATACGGAGGCATTATCGATAAAAAACTCGATGTGGTACGTTACGGAACCATCCGTTGGGACGGCGAACCGCTAAATGCCATTCTTGATTTACAGGCTGTTTACAGAACGCAGGCAAATCCTGGTTTAATTGTAGAAAGTTCTGCCATTAACCGTAAGGTCGATACAGAAGTTGCTATTCTATTGTTAGGAAATTTAAGTAATCCGGAGATCGATTTCCAAATTGATTTTCCAAATGTGGGCTCAAGTATTAAATCTGAAATCGATTATAAATTAGCGGATAAGGATACAAGGGAAACACAGGCAATGGCGTTATTGGCTACAGGTGGATTTATTACGTCGCTTAATGCAGGAAATGCTGTATATGGTTCATTATTTGAACGGGCAAGTAGCTTGTTTGACGATCTGTTTTCTGACGATGAAGGCAAATTTAAAGTAGGCTTAAACTATTCACAAAGTGAAATAAACCCGTACAGTGAAGTGTCAGATGCTGCAAGAGTAGGTGTAACTTTATCTACTCAAATTAATGATCGCATTTTAGTAAACAGCAAATTAGGGGTGCCTATTGGCGGACATGAAGAAAACGTTATTGTGGGCGATGTAGAAATACAACTGTTGTTAAATGAAGACGGATCTTTACGTGCCCGCGTATTCAATAGAGAAAATGATATTAGTTACTTGGGTGAAGGCATCGGTTATAAGCAAGGAGTAGGATTAACTTATGAAGTAGATTTTAATACTTTTAAAGAGTTGCTTCAGAAAATTATAAAATCTGGTAATGAAAAGAAAAAGGATGCTTTAAAGACAAATCAAACAGAAGAAGAACTTCCTGATGATGATTTTGGAGTAGAATTTTTAAAATTTCAAGAAAAAAGAAGAGAACAAAATAAAACAGAAAACAAGGAAAAACCGGACTAATTATAGCTCCGGTTTTAATTTATTTGTATCTTTAATTTGTTTAGTAATACTATGGAATCAAAAAAAATCAAAAAAATAGCGGTGCTTACCTCTGGGGGTGATGCGCCAGGTATGAATGCTGCAATTCGTGCGGTAGTTAGAGCGTGTACTTATTATGAAGTTGCTTGTTTTGGGGTCTTTAGAGGTTTTCAAGGATTGATTGAAGGCGATTTGGAAGAAATGGGACCACGCGATGTAAAATACATCATTAGCAAGGGGGGAACTATTTTAAAATCGGCTCGCTCTAAAGAATTTATGACCGATGAAGGTCGGAAAAAAGCGTACACAACACTTCAAAAATTTCAAATAGATGCTCTAATTATTATAGGAGGCGATGGTAGTTTTATGGGCGGAATGACGCTTTCAAAAGAGTTTGGCATTCCAGTTATTGGTATTCCGGGCACTATTGACAATGATATTTATGGAACATCTCATACCGTAGGGTACGATACCGCTTTAAATACGGTGGTCGATGCGGTGGATAAAATTCGCGATACAGCAACATCTCACAAACGCATTTTCTTTGTAGAAGTGATGGGGCGCGATGCTGGTTTTATTGCGCTAAATTCAGGAATTGGAGCAGGAGCAGAAGAAATTCTCATTCCCGAAGAAAATATTGGTTTGCCAAAATTGTTAGAGAAATTAAAGAGGAGCAAGGCTTCGGGAAAATCGAGCTGTATTGTTATTGTTGCGGAAGGTGAAAAATCAGGTAAAAATGTATTTGAACTCAGCGATTATGTAGAAGAACATTTGCCAGACTATGATGTTCGGGTTTCGGTAATTGGCCATATACAGCGCGGTGGTTCTCCAAGTTGTTTTGATCGGGTTTTGGCAAGTAGATCGGGTGTGGCAGCTGTTGAAGCGTTGCTTAAAGGAGAAAAAAACATCATGATTGGTCTAAAAAATGATCTGATAGCCTACACCGATTTAGAAAAAGCAGTAAAAGGAGAAAATAAAATAGATGAAGAATTAATCAGAATCTCAGATATATTATCGATATAAATTATGAAAAAAGTAAAAATAGGAATAAATGGCTTTGGCAGAATCGGACGATTAGTTTTGAGAGAAGCCTTTGAACGCAACGATGTTGAAATTGTTGCCGTAAACGATTTAATGGATATTGAACAATTGGCTTATCTGTTAAAATATGATTCGGTACACGGTACGTTTAAAAAACAAGTAACTGTTGAAGGTGATTTTCTAATAATTGAAGGACAAAAAATTAGAGTTACCGCTGAAAAAGATCCTTCTTTGTTAAAATGGAATGAAGTAGGTGTAGAAGTTGTTGCCGATTGCTCCGGAGTTTTTAAAACAATGGATAAAGCGAGCTTGCATTTACAGGCAGGAGCAAAAAAAGTAGTAATTTCTTCACCGTCTGATGATATTCCAATGTTTGTAATGGGGGTAAACCACGAAAATATTACGGCAAACGATACCATTTTATCAAACGCATCGTGTACAACCAACTGTTTGGCGCCGGTAGCAAAAATATTAAACGATGAATTCGGCATTGTAGAAGGTTTAATGACCACCGTTCATGCAGCAACAGCTTCGCAATTGGTAGTTGATGGATCTTCTAAAAAAGATTTCCGTGGCGGTCGATCTGCCTTAAATAACATCATTCCGGCAAGTACAGGTGCAGCAAAAGCAGTTGCTAAAGTTATTCCAGAATTAGATGGCAAGTTAACAGGAATGGCATTCCGTATACCAACTCCCAATGTTTCGGTAGTAGATTTAACGGTGAAATTGGCTAAACCTACTTCGTATGAAAACATCATGCAG
>JAHAYQ010000183.1 GCA_018384465.1 Myroides sp.
ATTTTATTGAACAGTTTAAAAAAGGTAGCGAACGCAAACGACATTTCAGAATTAATAAAAACTTATTCCTAATGCGTCTTGAAATGGTTTCTAAACGACTAAAAAGCGAAAAAGAGATCAATAATAAACTAAGAGAATATCGAAAATCTAATTGCAATGAATTATTTAAACAAGAAGCGTTCGATATTTATAATTTCCATTTAGAAGAAGTTACTCAATCAATAGATAAAACAATACAAAACTTAAAACTCCATATCAAATCAAATGAAAAATACGATTAAAACGCTCTTAATGACCGCTTTTTTGGCATCGCTTACCGGATGTGCAAAAAAACAAGAAGCACCTCAGGCTGCAATTCCTGCATTGAACGTTGTTACAGCAACAACTAAAGATGTTGTAGGATACACTAGTTTTCCTGCTACTATTCAAGGAAAAATTAACAATGATGTACGCGCTAAAATTCAAGGCTATATCCAAGAAGTTTATGTGCACGAAGGGCAGGTAGTTACCAAAGGGCAGCCGTTATTTAAATTAGAAGCGAATACATTGGCAGAAACTGCAAATGCTGCTCGTTCGGGAATTTCGGTGGCGCAAGCGAATGTAAACGTTGCTCAGGTCGAAGTTGATAAATTAATTCCCTTGGTTGAAAAAGGAATTATTGGAAGTATACAGTTAGAAACAGCAAAGGCAAATTTAGCATCAGCAAAAAGTGCTTTAGCACAAGCACAAGCAAATTATGGTTCGGCAAGTGCTAATGTGGACTATTCGGTGGTACGTGCGCCTATCAGCGGAATTGTAGGACAATTACCATTGAAAAAAGGAAGTTTAGTGGGGCCGTCAGATCCTACACCTTTAACTACTATTGCTGATATCAGCTCGGTGTATGCTTATTTTTCAATGAATGAAAAAGAATATTTTAAATTTTTAAGTGGAGCTGAAGGAAAAACACCAACAGAAAAAATTAAAAACCTTCCTGAAGTAGAATTGCAATTAGCAGACGGAAATATTTATACCGAAAAAGGAAAAATTGAAACGGTATCGGGTCAAATTGATGCCGCAACAGGAACCGTACAATTCCGCGTAGCTTTTCCAAATCCAAATAAAATGTTGAGCAATGGAAACAGCGGAACAATTCGTTTTCCTAAAGAATACGATCAGGTGTTAGTTGTTCCAGAAGTAGCATCGTATGAACAACAAGGTAAAATAAACGTTTATAAGGTTGTTAATGATACAGCGTTGACCACAGTTGTTGATGTAATTGATCGTGTAGATAATATGATTATTGTAAATAATGGTATCAAAGAAGGCGATGTGGTTATTGTAAGTGGTATTGGTTCGTTGCGAAACAAGGCAGCAATTAAGCCAGTTCCATCTAATTTCGATTCTATTGTTAACGCTGTTAAAACGGTTTTTTAAGTTAAGATATTATGTTAAAAACGTTTATAGAAAGACCCGTATTATCTACGGTTGTTTCAATTATTATAGTCATCTTAGGAATATTGGGGCTTACGGTATTACCTGTAACCCAATACCCTGATATTGCACCGCCTACCGTTCAGGTGGCTGCCTCTTATCCAGGTGCCAACGCTCAAACAGTATTAGAAAGTGTGGTGGTGCCTATTGAAGAGCAAATTAATGGGGTAGAAGGAATGGATTATATCACTTCTACTGCCAGTAACGACGGTTCTGCTTCCATACAAGTAGTATTTAAACAAGGAATTGATCCCGATATTGCATCAGTTAACGTACAAAATCGTGTAGCCCGTGCAACGCCTTTGTTACCAAATGAGGTAACGCGTTCGGGTGTAACTACGCAAAAGCAACAAACATCTTCACTGATGTTCTTATCTTTTTATTCAGAAAATAAGGATTACGATGCGGTGTATATCCAAAACTACATGAACATCAACGTAATTCCTGAAATTAAAAGGGTAAACGGAGTAGGGGATGCATCGGTTTTTGGAGCTAAAAATTACTCGATGCGTATTTGGTTGGATCCTGCTAAAATGGCAAATTACGGATTGGTACCTAATGATGTTACGGCGGCAATTAATGAACAATCGTTAGAAGCGGCAGCTGGACAATTAGGTGAAAATGCCGGAGAATCTTTTCAATACATCATTCGTTATAGTGGAAAATATAAAACCGAAACGCAATACGAAGATATCGTCATAAAATCATTAGATAATGGACAGGTACTACGATTAAAAGATGTTGCTACAGTTGAGTTAGGTTCTCAAAGTTATGGTGGTTATTCTGAGTTAAACGGAATGCCGGCAGCAGCGATGGCTATTTATCAAACACCAGGATCTAATGCTCAGGAAATTATCAATGAAATTAAGCTTGAATTAGAAAAAATTGGGCAAAATTTACCTGAGGGTATTAAATACAAAATAAATCAAGATACCAACGAATTCTTAGATGCGTCTATCAGTAAAGTGGTAACCACTCTTATTGAAGCATTTATTTTGGTGTTCTTGGTGGTATATATTTTCTTACAAGATTTTAGATCTACTTTAATTCCTTTAATTGCCGTGCCGGTATCTATTATAGGTACGTTCTTTTTCTTAAACTTATTTGGTTTCTCGTTAAACCTATTAACACTTTTTGCATTAGTACTCGCCATTGGTATTGTGGTGGATGATGCCATTGTGGTAGTGGAAGCCGTGCATGCTAAAATGGAAGAAACGGGTGAAGATGCTTATACAGCTACCACAGGTGCGATGAGTGAAATTGCTGGTGCTATTATTTCAATTACGTTGGTAATGTGTGCGGTGTTTATTCCGGTTACTTTTATTAGTGGACCAACAGGAGTATTCTATAAACAGTTTGGAGTTACCTTAATTGTTGCTATTGCTATTTCTGCAGTGAACGCTTTAACGTTGAGTCCGGCATTATGTGCCATGTTGCTTAAACAACACGATGAAAAAGCGGGAGTAAAACGCAATTTTATGCAACGCTTTTTTGCAGCATTTAACAATTCGTTTAATGCTATGACTAACAAATATGGTAATTCTTTTAAATTTTTATTTAAACATAAATGGGTTACGTTCTTAATATTGATTGCTTGTTTAGGGTTAACTTATTTTGCCAACAACACCATGCCAGCAGGGTTTGTACCGAGTGAAGACCGTGGATTTATCATGGGGAATATCGAATTGCCAGCAGGTGCATCGGTAGACCGTGTGAATCAATTAGGTAGAGAGTTTTCAGAAAAAGCACAACAAATTCCAGGAATTGAGTCGGTAACCATTATTTCAGGACGAAGTATTATTTCGGGCGCTGGATCAAACTATGGTTTTATGATGATTAAAATGGATGGGTTTAAAGAACGTACCACCGATGATAAAGCTGCCGATGTAGTTATTGGTAAGTTATTTGGTTTGGCAGGTCAAGGATTCCCTGAAGCAAAAATGATTTTCTTCCAGCCTCCAAGTATTCCAGGATTTGGTATGTCGGGTGGATTTGAAATGAAACTGTTAGATCGTTCAGGTGGCGATATTAAAGATTTTGACAAGGTAACGCAAGATTATTTAGCTGCTTTAATGCAACGACCAGAAATTTTATATGCGCAAACCTCTTTAAATACAAACTATGCACAGTACGAAATTGAATTGGATATTGTGCGTGCTAAACAATCAGGTGTTTCTGTAAGTAATATCTTTTCGGCATTGCAAGGTTACATTGGTGGTAATTACGTAAGTGATTTTACCCGATTTGGTAAACAATACCGCGTAATGTTACAGTCGTTTCCTGAAGATCGTACCGATGCTAGTAGTTTAAACAATATGTTTGTACGCACTTCGTCGGGCAGTATGGCGCCTTTAAGTCAGTTTGTAACTTTAAACCGCGTATACGGACCACAATCTGTAAACCGTTTTAACTTATTTACGTCATCGAATATATCAGGTGCACCAAAACCGGGTTATTCATCGGGAGATGCCATTCGTGCCGTTCAAGAAGTAGCACAGCAAAACTTATCAACCAATTACAGTATTGACTTTACAGGATTAACGCGTGAAGAAATCAATGCCGGTTCACAAACCATCTTGATTTTTGCTTTATGTATTGTATTCGTTTACTTTATTTTGGCTGCCCAGTACGAAAGTTATATGTTGCCTTTTGCGGTGTTATTTTCACTTCCTGCAGGAGTTATGGGAGCGTTTATCTCTCAAAAAATAGCCGGATTAGAAAACAATATTTATTTCCAAATTGCCCTCGTCATGCTCGTGGGGTTATTAGCGAAAAATGCCATTTTAATTGTAGAATTTGCCTTACAACGTCGTAAACACGGCGATAGTATTGTGAAAGCAGCAATTGATGGAGCTAAAGCTCGTTTACGTCCTATTTTAATGACATCTTTTGCCTTTATTTTAGGTTTGATGCCATTGGTTTTCGCAAATGGAGTGGGATATATTGGAAACCGATCAATTGGTACCGGAGCCGCTTTTGGTTTGTTGATAGGAACCATTTTAGGAGTATTTATTATTCCGGTATTGTTTGTGATTTTCCAAAACATTCAAGAGAAAATCAAGCCCGTTAAATTTGATCAAAAAACAATAGAAGAATAATTATGAAATCGATATATAAAACAACTTTTATTGCCTTAACAGCTGTTTCGCTTCAATCGTGTATTGCTACAAAAGATTATCAGCAGCCAGAAGTTTGGAACGAAGCTGCTTTTAATAGCACGCATGTTGTTAAAGACAGCGCTTCTCAAAGCGTAATGCCTTGGCAACAAGTATTTACTGATGCTTTATTGCAACAACATATTCAAACAGCTTTAGATGGCAATTTAGATATTCGTGCTGCTTTAGAGAATATGAATCAAGCGCAATCCTATTTAGCACAAGGCAAGGCAGGTTTTTTACCTACTTTCAGCGTGGGTGCTAACTATACACATTCCGTAAACTCTATTAATACGCAATTTGGACGTATTTTGGGGCAACGTCAGCGGTTAGATCAGTTT
>JAHAYQ010000195.1 GCA_018384465.1 Myroides sp.
CCTTCAATATGAACTTCTTCTGGTGGGCGGACAACTTTTGTTGGATCCATTTGGGCGATAATATAGCGAATAGCATCTAATTCACGTTCGCGATCGGGTAAAATATTGGCTTTAATAAATATATCATCGATAACAAAACCAATATCTCGACTAAATATTTGATTGTAATCTTCAATTATTTCAGGGCGATATACTTCTACATTATATTTTTTAAAAACATCGTTAAAAGCTTCCATTTCTTTCACCATATCGGCTTCTGTTGGATAAGTACCCGCTTTAATATGCTCTAACGACTTGGGATCATAAGCCTCATCTATGGTTGGCGTAGCTCCATTGCTTTGTGCTGTTCCAAGAATTACAGCTTTAAGCCTTGAGGTTTCATCTGTTACATGTACATTCATACTTAATTTTTTGATGTTTGCACAAATATAAGAAGTTCTTTGATGTTATGCTATTAAAAACAAAAAAGCCAAATCGAATGATTTGGCTTTCTATATAATGAAATTTACTATCTGTTTTTCATTTCTTTAAATTCACGCAATGGCTCGCCTACATACACTTGGCGTGGACGACCAATTGGTTCTTTGTTTACGCGCATTTCTTTCCATTGTGCTACCCATCCTGGTAAACGACCAATTGCGAACATTACAGTAAACATTTCGGTTGGTATACCTAAGGCACGGTAAATAATTCCTGAATAGAAATCTACGTTTGGATAAAGGTTACGAGCTACGAAGTATTCGTCTTTTAACGCTTTTTCTTCTAAATCTTTTGCAATTTTTAAAATTGGATCATCTACACCTAACTCAGCCAACACTTCGTCTGCTGCTTTTTTAATGATACGTGCACGAGGATCGAAATTTTTATAAACACGGTGTCCAAAGCCCATTAAGCGGAATGGATCACTTTTGTCTTTGGCTTTTGCTAAATATTTATCTGCATCACCACCGTCTTTTTGAATTTCTTCTAACATTTCTAAAACAGCTTGGTTAGCTCCACCATGAAGTGGTCCCCAAAGTGCCGAAACACCAGATGATATAGAAGCAAATAAACCGGCATGCGATGAGCCTACCATGCGAACAGTAGATGTAGAACAGTTTTGTTCGTGATCTGCATGCAAGATAAACAACTTATCAATAGCGTTTAAAACAACTGGATTAATTTTGTAAGGTCCCGTTGGTAATTTAAACATTAATTGTAAGAAATTCTCTACATAAGGCAGGGTGTTATCGTAATAATTTAACGGATATCCATTTATCTTTCTGTATGTCCATGTAGCAACTACTAAAAATTTACCCATGATTTTACAAACTGCCTCGTACATTTCTTTTTCGCTATCAGCATTTACCACTTTTGGGTTAAACGCCGTTAATGCACAAGTTAACGATGCTAAAATACCCATAGGGTGTGCATGTTTAGGGAATCCGTCAATGATTCCTTTCATTTCTTCGTTAACTAAAGTATGTTTGCGGATGTCATTTTCAAATTTTTCAATTTGAGCTTGCGTTGGTAATTCACCAAAAATAACTAAATAAGCTACTTCTAAGAAATTTGATTTTTCGGCTAAATCTTCAATAGAATAACCGCGGTATCTTAGAATTCCTTCTTCACCATCTAAAAAAGTAATAGCACTTTTACAAGACCCTGAATTTTTATATCCCGGATCTAATGTAATAGCTCCGCTTAAAGCACGTAACTTTTCAATATCAATAGCTACTTCGTTTTCTGTACCAACAATTACTGGCAATTCAAACGTTTTACCGTCTATCGCTATAGTTGCAGTTTTTGACATATATATCTTTTCTTTATTTTATAATTGTTTGAAGCGAATTTAATAAAAATGTTTTACTTGGTAAACTATATTCACATAAATAATTCTTATGGTTTATAACAATAAACTATAATGAATACGAACTTTTTATTCGCTTAATTTTTAATCAACATCTTTTTAACAGTAAATTTACCTAATACAAAATTAAACGGGGTGTAATTAAGAATTTGTAAATATTACTAAAAAAAATAAAGACGCATTAGCGTCTTTACATATTATCTTTTTACTTTAAAAGCACTTTGCTGTGGATAGTAAGCAACGCTACCTAATTCTTCTTCTATTCGTAATAACTGATTGTATTTACTCATACGATCTGAACGAGAAGCAGAACCTGTTTTAATTTGTCCGCAATTTAAAGCTACTGCTAAATCGGCTATTGTATAATCTTCGGTTTCACCTGAACGATGAGACATTACTGAAGTATATCCTGCATTGTGCGCCATATTTACAGCTGCAATAGTTTCGGTTAACGTTCCTATTTGGTTTACTTTGATTAAAATAGAATTTGCTGTATGTTCTTTAATTCCACGTTCTAAACGATCTACATTAGTCACAAATAAATCGTCTCCTACTAATTGTACGCTATTTCCTATTTTTTGAGTTAATAAATTCCAACCGTTCCAATCGTCTTCATACATTCCGTCTTCAATTGATATAATAGGATATTTCTCAGACAATTCAGCTAAATAGGAAGCTTGTTCTTCAGAAGTACGAATTTTTCCATTTACACCTTCAAACTTCGTATAATCATACATGCCGTTTACATAAAATTCAGAAGCGGCACAGTCTAAAGCAATCATAACATCTTTACCAAAAACATAACCAGCATTTTCAACTGCTAATTTAATAGAATCTAAAGCATCTTCTGTTCCTCCTGCTAAATTAGGCGCAAAACCACCTTCATCACCTACAGCTGTACTTAAATTTCTATCGTGTAATACTTTTTTAAGGTTATGAAATATCTCTGTTCCCATTTGCATAGCTTCTGTAAAATTGTTTGCAGAAACTGGCATAATCATAAATTCTTGAAACGCAATAGGCGCATCAGAGTGTGATCCACCGTTAATAATATTCATCATTGGCACTGGTAACGTGTTCGCTGACACACCACCAACATAACGATATAAAGGCATTCCTAACTCGTTTGCCGCCGCTTTTGCCACCGCTAATGAAACACCTAAAATAGCATTTGCACCAATATTTGATTTGTTTGGAGTACCATCTAATTCAATCAATGCCTGATCAATTGCATTTTGTTCAAACACACTGTAACCTACAATGTGTTCTGCAATTACTTCGTTTACATTCTTAACAGCGTTTAAAACTCCTTTACCCATCCAGTGTTTTCCGCCGTCACGTAATTCAACCGCTTCGTGTTCACCTGTTGATGCACCAGAAGGTACTGCTGCTCTACCTAAAATACCGGTATTGGTAACTACATCAACTTCAACCGTTGGATTACCACGTGAATCTAAAATTTGGCGTGCATGAATTTTTACAATAGTACTCATATCTTTAATTGTGTTGTTTAATTGTTGTTGCAAATGTACTTATTTGATTGATAAAAAAAAAGAAGTAATTTTAAGATAAATCTTTAATAATCCGTTAAACATTTTTTCTTATATAGAATATATCGTACCTTAGTAAAAACTATTATAAACTGTAAAGAAAATGAAGCTTTCAAACTATTATTTTAAAGATAATCGGTTGAATCGACTTTTTGATTCATTGCATTATTTGCATGATGACACTTTCTTAAAAAACTCTAAAGAGTTCATTTCTTAGACCCTGTCACGACTCTGACAGGGATATCCACTTATCAATAAATAATTTTATTCAATAACTTTCTTTCGTATTTGATGATATCATTAAATAAGGTTGTACGCAGCTTACATTTAATGAAGAGTCATGTTAAACCGTCATGTATGAAAGGTACAAAAATTTAAAAAAACATGTCAAACATCATTTTAACAACAGGAACTTACGATTTAATTAAAGACCATTTACGTAGAAAAAGAGTTTCCATTCAAGAAGAAGAAATTTTAACAAACGAATTAAGAACTGCTCAACAAGTTTTAAGAAGAGAGTTGCCTGCAGATGTAGTTTGTGTAAATAGCGTGGTTACTTACAAAGATCACACTGCAAATACAGAAAAAACCGTAACCTTTGTAGGTCCAAATAAATCAAAACCAAGTAAAAACAAAATTTCTATTTTAACCGATGAAGGTATTGCTATGTTAGGTTATGAAGTTGGTAAAACAATAGAATGGCCTTCTGCTAAAAGAGGCGATATAAAACTTGAAATTCTAAAAGTAGAACATCTTCAAAAATAGCCACAGAAACCTCGATTTATTCGAGGTTTTTTTTATACTCACACGTTTACTTCTCTGTTTTGTACTTCTTTTAAATAAATCATAAATAACGTTAGTGTAAACATAACAATGATGAAACGGAGGTACAAAAAGCTATTTTCTAAAAATAATGCACTTAAAATAAAGGAGGCAATTGCCGTAAACACTCGCGTTTTAAAAGTTAACTTTTCAATCACTTTGTCATTAAAGTGTACCAAAGTAGAAATCATGGTTGACAAGCTAAGTAAAAAAGCTAAAGGTGCCCAATCATTTTGTTGTTGAACGATAGAAAAAACAAAAATAAGTACAGACAATATCAAAGTTAAAACAGCCATTTTACGGTCGGCAAGCACAATAACTTCTTGTTGGTAAATATCTTTAAAGAAAGTATTAAACGATTCTTTAGTCAATACCTTACTTCGCAAATAATCTTTTTTTAAACTGTCATACAATGAAAGCAACAAACCTCTGTGATGTAAATATAAACCCACAAATAATTCATTGCTATTTAAATGCTCTTCCGAAATACAAACCGTAGTTATATAAGGTTTTATTACGCCTAAAGTAAAAGTAATTTTCTTAGCGTTAGTGGGGATCTGGAATGAGTGAGCTCCGCGTGCGTCTATTTTAGAATGGAAAACATCATTTACAAAAACTTTAATAGAACGAAGAGAATACCATCCATAAATAAAATTGACATGAATATTTAATGTGATCATAAGCATATCTATTTAATAGTAAGTCCAAACCCGTAGTGTACTATAAAATATCCACTGATGTACAGATTTATATGTTTTAACCACAGTAGAAAACATAGTTATTCACGGATTCATTAGCACGTTATAGACCAAAAAAAAAGGATCATAGTTTTTATCATTGATAAAACACATAGTCCTGCTATGTTCATTTTGTAAAATACAATAACTATGTAACCTAAAATTTATTCAGCAATAAATACAGAATCTATGTGGTAAAAAAAACTATTCGTTTTTAATTGATTACGTATAAAAAGATAATGTACTACGAGTTAAAACTAATTATAAATATACAAAAAAAACCTTTTAGCACGTGACTAAAAGGCTTTATCAATTTAAAAGAAGAACAATTAAGCTCCTTTATATTCTTTCATGTACGATACAAATTGATCAAACAAATATTTAGAATCATTTGGACCTGGTGAAGATTCAGGGTGGTATTGTACCGAAAACACCTGTTTATCTTTAATTTTGATACCAGCAACAGTATTATCATTTAAATGATAATGTGTTATTTCAACAGTTGAATGATTTTCCACATCTTCTCTTACTACAGCAAAACCGTGATTTTGTGAAGTGATTTCTCCTTTACCACTTACTATGTTCATTACCGGATGATTAATCCCTCTATGTCCGTTGAACATCTTATACGTATTAATTTCTTGTGAAAGTGCAATCAATTGATGACCTAAACAGATACCAAAAGTTGGTTTACCGTCGGCAACTATTTTTTTAACCTCTTCTATTACACCTGTTAAAGGCTGTGGATCTCCAGGGCCATTAGATAAAAAGTAACCATCAGGATTAAAAGCATCTAATTGATCTTTAGTTGCATTATATGGAAAAACTTTAACATAACAATCACGTTCTGCCAAACAGCGCAATATATTGGTTTTAATACCAAAATCTATAGCTGCCACCTTGTAAGTAGCATTTTCGTTGCCAAAAAAATACGGTTCTTTAGTAGAAACGCTTGATGCCAATTCTAAACCGTTCATACTTGGTACTTCTGCCAAAATTTGTTTTAGTTCATCAATAGATTTTCCGTCGGTAGAGATCACAGCATTCATAGCTCCGTTATCACGAATATAACTTACTAACGCACGAGTATCCACATCAGACACTGCAATAAGATTTTTCTTTTCAAAATAATCATAAAGCGATCCTTGTGCATCAGGTCTTGAATAATGATGACTAAAGTTTTTACAAACCAATCCGGCAATTTTGATACCGTCTGAGTCTACTTCTTCTTCATGCACACCATAATTGCCAATATGTGCCACAGTTGATAGCATAATTTGACCAAAATAAGAAGGATCAGTAAAAATTTCTTGATAACCGGTTACGCCCGTATTAAAGCAAATTTCACCAGTAGTTGTTCCTTTAATACCGACAGATTTTCCGTAAAAAATGGTTCCATCGCTTAAAAGCACGATCGCTTTATCTTTAGAAATATATTTCATTGTTATATGTAAGTTTCAGTGAGTAAAATTAATATAAATACTTTAAAAAAAGGCTATAAAAAAAGGACAAACCCTAAAAGTTTGTCCTTTTACTATTATAGAATAAAATATTTTAATAATAAATTATTCATTAGTTTCTTTAGTTTCTTCAGAAGTTTCTACTTCAGCAACAGGTTGATCAGCTTTTGGTTCAGCTTTTTTTCTACCTCTACGAGTTGTAGCTTTTTTCACTTCTTTTTTACCAGCGTTGTATAACTCGTTAAAGTCAACTAACTCAATCATTGCCATTTCAGCGTTATCACCTAAACGGTTTCCTAACTTAATGATACGAGTATATCCACCTGGACGGTCACCCACTTTTGGTGCAACCTCTCTGAATAATTCAGTAACTGCGTATTTATTTCTTAAATAAGTAAATACAATACGACGGTTGTGAGTATCGTCAGTTTTCGATTTTGTTACTAAAGGCTCAACGAATTGTTTTAACGCTTTTGCTTTAGCAACAGTAGTATTAATACGCTTATGTTCAATTAATGAACAAGCCATATTAGCCAGCATAGCTTTTCTGTGACCAGCTTGTCTGCCTAAATGATTTACTTTTTTTCCGTGTCTCATGACGTCTTTGTTTTAACTTCATCTTGTCTCAATCCATTTTGGAGAGCAAAATATGAAGTAATTATTCTTTATCTAATTTGTATTTTGAAAGATCCATACCAAAGGTAAGACCTTTTACCGAAACTAACTCTTCTAGTTCAGTAAGTGATTTTTTTCCGAAGTTTCTAAACTTCATCAAATCGTTTTTGTTATATGAAACTAAATCGCCTAATGTATCCACTTCAGCCGCTTTCAAACAATTTAATGCTCTTACAGAAAGATCTAAATCGATCAATTTTGTTTTAAGAAGCTGTCTCATGTGCAACGATTCTTCGTCGTATGATTCAGTTTGAGCAATTTCATCAGCCTCTAAAGTGATGCGTTCATCAGAGAATAACATAAAATGATGAATCAATGTTTTAGCAGCTTCTGTTAAAGCATCTTTAGGATGAATAGAACCATCAGTAACGATATCGAAAACTAACTTTTCATAATCGGTCTTTTGTTCTACGCGATAGTTTTCTATAGCGTACTTAACATTTTTTACAGGCGTATAAATAGAGTCTGTATAAATTGTTCCAAAAGGTGCGTTCGCTTTTCTATTTTCCTCTGCTGGCACATAACCTCTACCTTTTTCAATAGAAAGTTCCATATTGATCGTAATTTTCCCATCTAAGTTACAAATTACTAAATCAGGGTTTAACACCTGAAAACCAGATATGAATTTTTGGAAATCACCAGCTGTTAATTGATCTTTTCCTGTGAATGAAATGCTAACAGATTCATTATCTACATCCTCAATTTGACGTTTAAAACGTACTTGTTTCAAGTTTAAGATAATTTCTGTTACATCCTCAACAACACCAGAAATAGTAGAAAACTCATGCTCAACACCTTCAATACGTACCGAAGTTATTGCATATCCTTCTAATGATGACAGAAGTACTCTTCTAAGTGCATTACCAATGGTTAATCCATAACCCGGTTCTAAAGGACGAAATTCGAATTTCCCTTTAAAATCGGTTGAATCAATCATGATAACTTTGTCGGGCTTTTGAAAATTAAATATTGCCATGTGTATTTCGACTGAATGTCAATTATTATTTGTTGTACAACTCTACGATTAACTGTTCTTTGATGTTCTCTGGAACTTGAAGTCTTGCAGGAACACTTACAAAGGTACCTTCTTTCGTTTCGTTGTTCCAAGTGATCCATTCGTAAACAGAGCTAGAATTAGATAATGAACGTTCGATAGCGTCTAAAGATTTAGATTTTTCACGAACTGCTACTTTATCACCAGCTTTTAATTGATATGAAGGAATGTTAACTAATTCACCGTTAACTGTAATATGTCTGTGAGAAACAATTTGACGAGCTGCACGACGAGAAGGAGCGATACCCATTCTGTACACTACATTGTCTAAACGAGATTCACATAACTGAATTAAAACCTCACCTGTTACACCACGAGATGCAGATGCTTTTTTAAATATGTTACGGAATTGTTTTTCTAAAATACCATAAGTGTATTTTGCTTTTTGTTTCTCTAACAACTGAATTGCGTATTCAGATTTTTTCCCTCTTTTTTTAGCTAAACCATGTTGCCCTGGAGGGTAATTTCTTTTTTCGAATGCTCTGTCGTCTCCGAAGATTGCTTCACCGAACTTACGAGCGATTTTTGTTTGTGGACCAGTATATCTTGCCATTTTAAAAAAATAAAAAAGGTAGGGATTATGAATTCAGGTCTCATCCTCCGATAATCTCTTTCCTACCTTAGGTTATACTATTAATTAAATATAAAATTAAACTCTTCTGCGTTTTGGAGGACGACATCCGTTATGCGGAATTGGAGTGATATCGATGATTTCTGTTACTTCGATTCCACTGTTGTGGATAGAACGAATTGCAGATTCTCTACCGTTTCCAGGTCCTTTAACGTAAACTTTTACTTTCTTAAGTCCTGCCTCTAATGCTACTTTACCGCAATCTTCTGCTGCCATTTGTGCTGCATAAGGAGTGTTCTTTTTAGAACCACGGAATCCCATTTTACCAGCTGATGACCAAGAAATAACTTCACCTTTTTTGTTTGTTAACGAAATGATGATGTTATTAAATGTTGCACTAATATGAGCTTCACCAGTAGACTCAACTATAACTTTACGTTTTTTTGTATTTGCTTTAGCCATACTACTTATTATTTAGTTGCTTTTTTCTTGTTAGCAACAGTTTTTCTTTTACCTTTTCTTGTTCTAGAGTTGTTTTTTGTTCTTTGACCTCTTAAAGGAAGACCAGCTCTATGACGGATTCCACGTTGACATCCGATATCCATTAAACGTTTAATGTTTAAAGATACTTCTGAACGAAGTTCACCTTCAATTTTGTAATGAGACATTGCCTCACGAATAGCACCGATTTCATCATCGTTCCATTCAGAAACTTTTTTGTCTTCATTTACGTTAGCTGTTGCCAACACCTCTTTTGCTCTACTTAAACCTACACCAAAAATGTAAGTTAAAGCAATAATTCCTCTTTTATTTTTAGGTATATCTACCCCTGCTATTCTTGCCATAATTATCCTTGTCTTTGTTTAAATCTAGGATTCTTTTTATTAATAACGTATAATCTTCCTTTTCTACGTACAATAATGCATTCTGCACTTCTTTTCTTTACTGATGCTCTTACTTTCATTGTAAATTTGCTTTAGGCTTTAAGCTTTAGGCTTAGGAATAAGTAAACTTATTGTCAACTGCTTACAGCTTATTGCTTTTTTTAATATCTATAAGTAATTCTTGCTTTAGACAAATCGTAAGGGCTCATTTCTAATTTAACTTTGTCACCAGGTAACAATTTAATGTAATGCATACGCATTTTTCCAGAAATGTGAGCGATTACAACATGCCCATTTTCTAATTCTACACGAAACATTGCATTGGATAATGCTTCAACGATTGTTCCGTCTTGTTCTATTGCTGATTGTTTTGCCATAATTACTCTGCAATTGCTTTTCTTTTCTTACCACTCTTCATCATTCCATCGTATTGCTTATTTAGTAAATAAGAATTGATTTGTTGAATCGTGTCAATTGCCACACTTACTAATATCAATAAAGAAGTTCCTCCATAAAACATTGCCCAACCTTGCTGTATACTTAATAATGATACTGCAATTGCAGGTAAGATAGCAATAATCGCTAAGAAAATTGCCCCTGGAAATGTTATCAATGACATCACACGATCTAAGTAATCTGCAGTATCTGAACCCGGTTTAATACCAGGAATAAAACCACCACTACGCTTTAAATCATCAGCCATCTTATTTGTAGGAACTGTAATTGCGGTGTAAAAATACGAAAAAATAATAATTAACAAAGCAAAAACTAAATTATACTCCCATCCAAAGATATTTCCAAAAGTTGTGGCAATACCTTGTGCAGTATCTGATGAAGATAAACCTGCTAAAGCTGGAGGTATAAACATAATTGCTTGAGCGAAAATAATTGGCATTACACCCGATGCATTCAGTTTTAATGGAATCCATTGTCTGTTTCCAGAAACTGAAGTTGCATCATACTCTCCACTTACACTTCTTCTAGCATACTGAACAGCTATTTTACGAACTGCCATAGTTAAGAAGATACAAGCAATAATGATTAGCAACCAAATTATCACTTCAAATACAATCATCACTGGGCCTCCGTTACCATCAATCATTCGAGATTGA
>JAHAYQ010000237.1 GCA_018384465.1 Myroides sp.
TTTTTCAATCGTTCGGCTTTAAAATAACGCTTTTCTAAATTTTCTAAACCTTTAATTTGTTTGGTTTCTTGGGCGTTTACTGCACCAATAAAAGATTTGTCTGTTTGCAGCATCACTTCTTTTAAAGCAGAAAACTGTTGTTTTAAAAACTTTTTTTGTTGCTCAAAATTAAACGCATTGTCTGATAAATCGTGTGTTTTCTTTTGGGTAAAAGCTTCTGTTTTAAGAAAAAGTTCTTCCCATGAAAGATTTAATTTCTCACGTTTTTGATTTTGTTTTTCTATTGCCAATAAAACAGAATTACGCAGTAATAACATAGGGAACGGAACTCTATGTGTATTAAAAACCTCTTTCAGTTCCAACCAATATGCTAATTCGCCACCGCCGCCAATGTAACACAAATTCGGAAGAATTACTTCTTGATACAACGGACGTAAAATAACATTCGGACTGAATTTTTCCGGATTTGTATCAACTAAATTTAGCAATTCGTCTTTGGTAAATTGCAAATCGGTATTTAAAACTTTATAGAAATCATCTTCAAAAACAATACGTTCTCTCAATCCGTTTTCTATATAAAACAAATTAATTTCTCGTGGATTTACCTGAATTAAATACTCTTTTAAAATAGGATAAGATGTTTCTACCGCATTAAAAGACGACTGATGCATTAGTTCTTCTTTGATGTTCGGAGCAAAAAGCTGTTTTAGCTGTTTGTCATCTCCGTCAACAATCACCAAACCTTGCTCCTTAAACAATTCATTCGCTAAATAACGCGTGGCATCGGCTAAATTATCATGTTTTAAATAAGCATTTTCAAACCACGAAATCAGTTGTTTCGCATTGTTTCCCAAAGTTAAATGCTGCTTAAACTGATCAAAAACAGCCTCTAATCCTTCTGTTGATAATCGACCCACCGGACCTGAAACGTCTTTGTTCCATTGAAATTTCATGCGGTTGAAATTAAAAAAGTTAATCTCTTCAAAATCATGATCTTCGGTCGCCATCCAATAAACCGGAACAAAATTATTTTCAGGATAAGCCGCTTTTAATTCCTTACATAAATTAATCGTCGAAATAATTTTATACAGAAAATACAACGGTCCGGTAAACAAATTCAACTGATGTCCCGTAACCACGGTAAACGTATGGCTTTCTCCTAATCGCTTTATGTTTTCTAAGGTTTCGTTTGATGCAGCAACGTTTTCATACTGAGATAAAAGTTGATCTACCAACACTTTTCTGTTTCCTTTAGAAAATGACTGTTTTTTTTCTTCGATTTGAAGTTTGAAATTTTCTAATGTTGGGAAGCGATTATATAAAGGAGATAATCGAGCATCTTGATTAAGATAATCGATCATTAATTTCGAAAAATAGCCCGTTTGTGAATAAGGGATTGAAAACATCATTTGTTTTTTGATTTTTTCAAAGTTAGCAAATATGCGCTAAATTGGAACCATCTTTTTCAGTTAAAGAAATGTTGATGTTTTATATCGTAACTAAATCGTATTTTTGCACAAATGCAATATGTTGAAAACAGAAATCTTACTTATAACGCCGCCTTTTACCCAATTAAACACGCCGTATCCGGGTACTGTGTACTTAAAAGGTTTTTTGAACGCAAAAAACATTCCTTCTTATCAGTCCGATTTAGGCATAGAAGTAATTTTAAAATTGTTTTCGAAAAAGGGATTGCAAGATTTGTTTAAACACATCGGTCAGCATTCTTTTGAATTAA
The DNA here is from genome assembly GCA_018384465.1 of Myroides sp. GTDB lineage: Bacteria > Bacteroidota > Bacteroidia > Flavobacteriales > Flavobacteriaceae > Flavobacterium. The sequence goes on from JAHAYQ010000237.1 coordinate 1,739, forward strand.
GCGAAAATGCACAGCGCATAATAGCTCTTCAAGAAGATTATATAAACAGTATCGATGGAGTGATTTCGTTTCTTCAAGGAAAAAATCCTACGTTGGCAAATGCTATTGTTTACGATGATTTTTTACCGCAAGCTGCTCGATTTTCGCAGTTAGATGAGTTGGATTGGGCTTTTGGAACGATGGGTTTTCAGGATAAAGCCAAGCATTTTGCTACGTTGTATTTAGAAGATTTATCGGACTTAATCATTGAAACCGTCGATGAAGATTTTGGTTTTAGTCGATATGCAGAACGTTTGGGAAGATCGGCAAATTCGTTCGATGAACTGTATCAAAAATTACACGAAGCACCCACTTATATCGATCAAATTACCTTACGGTTATTAGACCAACTGATTGAAAAATCGAACCCTAAAATAGTCGGTTTTTCGGTTCCGTTTCCTGGAAATTTGTACAGTGCTTTTCGTTGTGCGCAATACATCAAACAACATTATCCGCACATAAAAATGGTAATGGGCGGTGGTTTTCCGAATACCGAATTGCGTACGGTTGCTGATGTTCGAGTGTTCGAGTTTTTCGATTTCATTACTTTAGACGATGGCGAAGCACCTACCGAACAACTGATAAAATTTGTAAATAATGAAATTCCGAAATCAGATTTAAAACGGACTTTTATTTTAGAAAATGGTGCGTTAAAATACATCAATAATCCGCTGGTTAAAGATTACAAACAAAACGAAATTGGTTGTCCGGATTATTCTGATATCGATCTGAATCAATACATTTCGGTGATCGAAGTGGTCAATCCCATGCATCGTTTGTGGAGTGACGGGCGTTGGAATAAATTAACAATGGCTCATGGTTGTTATTGGGGAAAATGTACGTTTTGCGATATTTCGTTAGATTATATTAAAGTGTACGAACCTATTGCGGCTAAGGAAATTGTTGACAGAATGGAACAATTGATCGCAAGCACCGGATCAACAGGTTTTCATTTTGTTGATGAAGCTGCGCCACCGGCATTGATGCGCGAAGTAGCAATAGAAATCATTAAACGTAAATTAACGGTTTCTTGGTGGACAAATATTCGTTTTGAAAAGAGTTTCACGCTTGATTTATGTCGATTGTTGAAAGCATCGGGCTGTATAGCTGTTTCAGGCGGATTGGAAGTTGCTTCGGATAGATTGTTGCAATTGATTGATAAAGGCGTAACCGTTGAACAGGTGGCACGAGTGAATAGAAACTTTACTGAAGCCGGAATTATGGTTCATGCGTATTTAATGTACGGATTTCCCACACAAACGGCGCAGGAAACCATTGATTCGTTAGAAATGGTCCGACAAATGTTTGAAGTAGGCATCATGCAATCGGGTTTTTGGCATCAGTTTGCCATGACGGCGCACAGTCCTAT
>JAHAYQ010000239.1 GCA_018384465.1 Myroides sp.
CCTGAATAATTCATAATTTTTCAAAAAAGCTTCAAAAACCTTGTTATAACAGTCTATTTTGTTTCGTTCATCCGCACCCTTTGGGTGTACAAAAAGAACCCCTTTCTATGGTTGTTGGTAGTACATTAACCATAACAGATAGGGGTTCTTTTTTCACACCTTTTGGGTGCGAAAGTGAAATAAAGAATACGTTGATAGAACAACATTTCAAGGTATTTTCTGAAAACCTATGAATAATTCAGGATAATATTGATCCTATATGTTCATTTTTAGAATTGAAAAATCATGGACTAAAAGGATATATTCAGTCTCTTAGACAATTAGATGACGCTATTGTAGCCAAAATTGAGAACAATTAAATTTTTTTTATTTAAAAAGAGATATTTTTTTTATTTTGGATCTGATACTTGTTAATAGCATCTCGATGTTTTGGTTTTAAGCGTGTAGACGATTTATGTATGATCTTGTATAACCAATCGACTTCACCGTCTTTTGCACTGATAATTGCCGATAAAGTAGGTCCTATTTGTTTATCAACCCACTGCTCAAAATCCTCAATTGTACGCTCTGTTGTTTCTTTCGTTAGTTTTAATTTCCCCACATTATGCAGTAAGACTTCCCACCACTCAGCCGTTTCCCAGGCTCTTTTCCGCTCGTTTTCCGGGTTTGGGATTAAAAAGCGGATGTATTGATTTAACACTGCCAAAGCGACTTGCCCAACTCCTTCTTCGCTTTCTAAAAAATATCTTGATAGTAATTTAGCGCGATCTCGTCTAAAAACAATTTCTAGACGAGTCCATTCGAGTTTTTCAAAGTCAATTTCTACGCAATTTTTTGCAAGCCTTTCTAGCCCTTTATCATAAATCCTGCAAAAAATATCTGAAGTTTGTTTACCCAGGTATAAAGTTCGGCCTTTAAAATAATTATCACCTAAACTACGACTCAAAATGAGATCCCATGTTTTCCACTTTGATGACACGTTACCTGCCTCAAGTTCGTCCCAAAAACGATTAAAATTGATAATTTCGTCTTTTTTATCGTCAATTGCCAAATCAATGCGTGTAAATTTATTATCTTTGGCACCAACTAAAACTAAATAAAAAAGTTCTCGAAAATTACCTTTGTATTCAAATGCCCGGCAACCTCGACCGGTAAAAATGACGTGAATACCATTGCGGTCATTTTTTATAGCTTCACCGTCTAAACCAGAATTGTATAGAATAAAAACTAGCCCATTCGCCCATTTTAATTGAGCGTTGTAGCCAAATCTCCCTCTTGGCAGGGGCTCAAAGTCATCTTCCTTTAGTAATAAAATATTTGTAATAATGTTATTTAAAGACTCTTTAAATACTGTAAATTCAATCCAGTCGAAACTGGCACTTAAAAAGTCGCTCAAACCCATGTTATGATTGAATTCTTTCAAGATTTAAACTCCTTTAAACTTGCATTTGTAGGACACTGCACCCCCCTATTAGTGGTGGGGGGGTGACCTGGTGATTTATGATTCAAGAACATTATTTTGTTATTTTTTTATGATTTTATCCAACCAACCAGACCCATCCATCATATGTTTGGCTAAAAAATACCCGTGTTTTATCGAGTATAATATCGCAATCCATAATTAAAGAGACAACAACTGGCGAAAATGGTTCTTGATAGAGTAATAATCTGATATCACTATCATTTTCTCGTATTTCTAACCCGTTGAAAAAAAAGGGCATATCAGTAACAATAAATTCTTCAACGTCGGACAATGTGTCCTCGTAATATTTTTGGACCCAGTTCATTGTGTTCACTCCTTTTTGATGGTTTAAGCGATTGTGCCATGGGAATTTATTGAACCGATTTCGATATAGCCATAGCCATTTGTACGTGGCTGGCAGGCCCATAGTTTCCCTTCAGTAATGATAATATTGTCGAATTTAATGACGTCTCCTTTACGCATTTGAGCGATCAAACTTCCCTTTGAAGATGGTTTAGTCAATAATTTTACTGGTCCTGCGAGCGTATATTTTTTCAATTTTATTTTTCCTCCTAAATTTTGAATTTCAGTATTGCTACTATTACTTTTAAGTCGGTAGCAATAAAAATACATTCGTCCAGCGTTTAAAAAAATAATAGAGTAATCGTCAATACTAATGCCGTTGCGGTTTGAATTGCAATGGATCACGTTTTTAGTATCAACAAAAATACCTGTGTGGCCACCAGCATAAGCAGAGTGACCTTTTTTACCCCAAATAAAAATATCCCCTTTTTTTGGAACCCACTGACTATTCTCGACATGCAATTGATAGCCATTTTTTAGCAAATAGGCATGCAAAGTTTCTGTGCTAGGTGGATATTTTTCGGTAGATGCTCCTGCTTTAACGAGAGAAGCGTATAAAACACCGCTGCAATCGCCTGTACCATCAGTTCCAGTTCGGCTGCCATACATTGAATAGCTTATTTTTTTTGCTTTTAAACTTTCAAAGTGATCAATAATTTTAATAGGATTCATTTTATCTTTCCTTTCTTTTAAAACCTTGCC
>JAHAYQ010000241.1 GCA_018384465.1 Myroides sp.
TTAATTTAATATAAATCATATAGTTGAGTAATTAATGCAAGAGTACTGTGCTTATACAATCTTTGTAGATGAAAGCGGAACTGACAGTTTAAAAAACTTTAAAGATGATGATCGATATTTTGTTTTAGCATTCTGCATCTTTGATAAAAACTACTATTCACAAGAAGCTGTCCCTAAGTTTCAAAAACTTAAATTTGATACATTTGGTCATGATCAGAAAATAATACATGGTTACGATATGATGAATTGTATTGGGGACTTTGAATGCTTGCAGGATTCTAAAATTAAAAATGTTTTTTTAAATAGGTTAACTGAAATTATCGAATCTACTAATTTTATATTGATTTCAACAGTAATAGATAAAAAGCGTTTAATTGACAGATATGTTAATGCTCAAAATCCATATGATCTTGCTCTCAAATATTCATTAGAAAGGGTTCAAAGCTTTTTACATGAACGAAATCAAGAGAATAAAATAGCCCATATTATCGTTGAGTCTAGAGATTCTAAATCTAATGAAAGATTAAAAAATGCATTTGTTAAAATAAAAAATGGCGACAACTGGAATCAGTCTTCATTTAATTTTGAAATTGAATTTGTAAATAAAAAATCGAACTCAACTGGTTTACAAATTGCAGATTTAGTAGCAGAACCAATTCGTTGTAAATTTTTAAGACCTGAAAAATTACATCAAAATTTTAGATCTCTTGAGAATAAATTCTATTGCAAAGGTGGACGTAATCATACTGGTAAGAATTTTGATGGTTATGGTTTAAAACTTTTCCCATATTAGAAAAAATCCCGTTACTTAAGCGGGATTTTTATACTTATTAAATCAACCTCTATAACCCTACCGTCTACTAAAATCTAAAAATCGACTTACTGTCCTTTTATTTAAGCAACTCTCTCATTCCAAAAATCTCCCAAAATGAATAACAATTAAAACACCCGACTTACCACTTCCCCATTAAATAAAATACAATCTTGTACGCGTTGTTTCTGCACAGAACTTAACTCATCTACAGAAAACCATCTAAATTCAGAATGCTCTGAACTCAATTTAATATTTGAATTTTCAGCTAAATGACATTTAAATAAAAATGCATGTGAGGTTACCGCAGAGTGAAAATACACACCAGATAAGTAGTCTATATGTATATCGCAGCCTAACTCTTCTTTACATTCACGAATAAGTGCAGCATGTATGGTTTCCCCCATATCCAACCCACCACCAGGCAATCCCCAAGCACAATTGGTATAAGTTGCTTTTAGCAATAGAACTTCATTATTTTCATTGAGTATGACGGCATGTGAACTTAGCCTATAAAAATCGTCAAATGCCATATTTTTTCCCAATTTAAATTAGATTTAAAATTTACACAGTAAAATAAATACAATAAGTATTACAAATACCTTCATTACCCTTTAATGTAGTGAGTTCGGTATAGAAATATGTTGATGCGCAACCTTCCATTTACCTTGAATTTTCTCAAAACAAAACGTTGTTCGACACCAAGGTAAATTTAACGCTCGCGTTGTATCAGCATAATCAATTTTGGAATAACAATGCATAAAGGCTAAATCCGATTTCGCATGAATTTCTACTTTTCGTCTATATACACGTACATCATCGACAAAATCACCACTATACTTTTTCCACAATTGTTTAAATTCACTAACATTATTTTGCTGACTACTCACGTCAAACACCTTAAAATGATCTGAACACATATCAGTTATTGCTTGTAAATCTAAACTTTCAATAGCCCTATCCCATTGTTTTATTTTAAATAAAATTTCTTGTGCATTATGTTTATCGCCAATTAACTGAACAAACAAAAGATTTACCCCATCCAAATCCTTATTATTTAGTTTAACTTATCAATAAATGCAATAAAAAATATGTTACTTATCATGTATTTTTAAACATCTACGCCAGCCTTATTCTACTTATAAGTAAAACAAAATCTTAAAATATTCATTTCTCAATAATAAAAAAAGCATGCCTAAGCATGCAATTTTCAATTCACTACAACGAATAATCAGGTTAAATCTTTAATAACTGTTTGTATTCCATTATTTTTAACAGAATCTATGCCTTTTTCTCGTGATTGCTCACTAGAATAAAGCTGACTTGTACCAATGACCTGATGATTAGCTGCTTTTAAATTAAAATAAGGTTTTCCATTTTTTGCAGTCAAACGTTCATAACGAGAATCATCTATACAATTTTTTTGAACCGATTCAATACCCACAAGTGCCGATGGCTTTGCTTTATAAAGTTCACTTGTAAGGATAGCCTCTCCATTACCTGCTTTTAAACTAAAGCGATATTGACCATCATTCGCTTGAGTGATTTCAAACCATCCTGACATACCACACCTCTTCTAATTGCTTTTATTTATGTGTATTTAAATAGACTAATCACAATTTATTCTATTCATATGAAATATAAATGACTTTTTATGAATAGAAAAGTAGCTTATTAAAATAAGTGTTTATTACACATCACTTTATTCAATATTTTTATTTATAAATGTCCGAAAAAAGGCAAAACCACCTATAAGTTTTGCCTTTAAATTTTAGTTTGAACTTACAATTTTTTTTGCATAAATATCACGTTGCATTTCCAAAACTTCCACACAAAACTGAACTGTGACATTAGATTGTTTAGGCGCTTTTTCACAAAGAACTTCAAGTAATTTTTCTGCAATTTCTTTTCTTAATTCAGCAGATCGTCCTGTTAACAAAGACAATTTAAGATGCATATATGCCTGATTTTGTTCATCATCACCAATTACATAATCTGTTTGGCAGATTGCACGGCTTTTTATGTCTAATCCCGCTTGAGCATATCCGCCTTGAATTAAGGCCTGATTCAATGAAATTAATAATGGTTTTACTTCTAAATTTTCAATATTGTCTGAATATTCAAGATGAATGTGTGGCATAGGATAATCTTCAAAATATTTTAATTAATTTATACCATGTTCATTTTAGTAAATCTGCATTAAAACCCATATCACTTACTTTATATTTTGATAGGCAATAAAAAAGCACAATGCATTGAATGACTGTGCTTTTTTTTAAAAAAAGCTTATGCTTTTTTCACATATTCTGACTTCAATTTCATTGCGCCAACGCCATCAATTTTACAATCAATATCATGTCCATCAGCAGCATCTGGTAATAGGCGAATATTTTTAACTTTAGTACCAACTTTGACTACAGATGATGAACCTTTAATTTTCAAATCTTTAATTACAGTTACGGTATCGCCATCTGCAAGTACGTTGCCATTTGCATCTTTAATAATAGCGTCAGTTTCTGCTTCTGAAGTTTCGCCAGCTTTCCATTCGTGTGAACATTCAGGGCAAATAAGTAGGTCGCCATCTTCGTATGTATATTCTGATTGGCACTGTGGGCAATTTGGTAAAGACATAAAAAATCTCAAAAAAAAAGAAGAAAAAATATAAAAATACACTATAACATTTTTATATTTCTTTGATGTAGTGAAAAGTCTTATTTAAAGTATGGTTTTTTATTTTTTAAATATATAAATAAAATAAAAAGCATGTCTATGGACATGCTTTTAATAATACTTAAATTAGCATTTTATGCAGGTTGTTCTGTGTCTAAATCTTCGTCTTCATCATCGTAGACGTAAGCCATACAGCCCCAACCATCGTATTCGCCATTATACTCAGTTCCAATTTTAGTGAACCATTCTTCTAAATCTACAATATCTGAATAGTCTGGTTCCATATAAACATAAATTGTAATGAACCATTCATCTGTTTCTTCGTCTTGGAATAACGAAATTTTTTGCTCTTCATTTAATAAAAACAGTGCACATTTTTCCGCAGTTTCTTGGTTTTTAAATGCAATTGAATATTCAATTTCATGAGCAACAGTTAAATCATCACCGTCTTCAGCCATTTGCCAAAGTACGTTGCCGTTGTCATCATCTGGGAATTGTTGATAATCGCGTGACATTTTTATTCCTTATTTTGAACATATATTTCTATGGTCTAGATTAGCCTATATATGTTTCAATTTGGAGATTAATTACGACTTCGTACAATTAACTATTGATTTTGCAATGAACAATATCAAAACGGCACATTGCCTTTAATTTCAACTTCTTTACCACTTAAAGGTTGCTTAAACGCCAAATAACTTGCATGCAACGCCATTCTATTTAATAAACTTAAATCTGGTTCAGGATGATAAATTTTATCGCCAGTAATAGGATGACCAATATGCATCATATGCACACGAAGTTGATGCGAACGCCCTGTAATTGGCGTAAGTAAAACACGAGTAATATCTTCTTCTACATTATATTCCAAAGCTTTATACAAAGTTTTTGCAGATTTCCCCAACTCAAAATGCACCATCTGACGTGGTCTGTTTTCCCAATCTGTAATTAAAGGAACCTCTACACTTCCCTCACCATCAAGCTTCCCTTGAACCAAAGCAATATAGTTCTTCGTTACGGTTCGCGCTTGAAACATCTTACTAATGGCTACTTCAGCATCTCTATGTTTAGCAAACATTAAAATACCCGAGGTTGCCATATCTAAACGATGTGTAATTTTTGCATTTGGATATTTTTCCAAAACACGTAAATATGCGCTGTCATGATGTTCAGGTAAACGCCCAGGTACAGACAACAATTCCGCAGGCTTTTCAATCACCACTAAATCATCATCTTCATAGACAATAGAAAGTGGTTCTTGCGGAGGCATATATACAAATTTATCGTCTAAAGGCATGAAATTACAGCATAGGGAGGAAAAAACGCAAAGTAGCAAGATGCATTTCGACTGTCAATCTTTCAGCTCATTTAGCCTTAACAGTTCTTAAGCAATTTGAATTGTCGTTTGTGATTTACCAAGTGCTTTGGCTTTATACATCAGCATATCTGCTGCATGTGTTGCATCATCTAAATCTTCAGGAAGATGATCGAATAAAATAATTCCCATACTAAAATCTACACCCGACTGCTCTTTTAAACCACTTTCATTAAAAGCGCGTCTTAAACGTGCAGAATACTCTTCAGCACCTTTGGCATCTGTTCTTTTTAATATAACAATAAACTCATCTCCGCCCATTCGCGCAACAATATCAGTACTTCTAGTGGCTTTTTTTAAAATTTCTGCAAACGCAACTAACACGTCGTCACCTTTAGAATGCCCTAAAGAATCATTGATTTTTTTAAAGCCATCTAAATCTATTACACCTACCGCAAAACCATGTGAAGATTTATGTGAATTTCTTCGAATATCATCATATTGCATTTGAAATGCACGAGAATTACTTAAAGCAGTTAGGCTATCTCTCATTGCCATTTTAGTCATTGCAATTAAACTTCCACGTACTTTAAATAGCAAAATAGCCACTACACTAAAAAATGCTAAGCGAACAAAAGCATTCCAATATGGCGCAAGTGTCTGCGTATATTGATGTCCCGAGCTAAAATCTGCATATAACCACATGCACGTTGCGCCTAATATAGAAAGAACAGTTACTTTAGTGTTGTCATACCAAACAGCGACAGAAACGGGAATTAAATAGAACACTGAAAAGGAATATTCATAGCCTGTAGCAAGATCTATCCACCCCATAATAAGCGTGAATAAAATAATAATACTTCGGCGAGTCAATGCACGTCCTGAAAGTAATTTTTCAACCTGAGTAAGCATCTAAAATATCCAGAACACTATCTATTAATCATCATCTTAATGCAATATTTCAAAATACCCTACCCTAATAGCTTAAAATTTAACAACTTAAATGTAACTTAAAAATTAGATATTAAGTTTTCTAGGTATTTAATTTAATTAAGATTTAATGAATGTTTGAATAATAAATTGAGAAATTATTTTTATATTTTATTCGGAAGAATTTTTTAGGGTGTTGGGAAAAACAGTGTTTTGTTTACTTCAACTATCATGACTTTGTAAGTTATGATCTTATAGCCTATAAACTTGTGATCTATAGCGTCCTAAGTCGAATCGAGACCTTTTGGGTAAGTACTGCACTCGCGTTTTGCGCCGCTCACAGCATGCTACTCTTTTCGATTCCCGTCACACCCTTGAAACATATAATAGTGAAAGGTCGCTGAAATTAATTTCCTAAGATCTTTTAATTTCTAGCTTATATAAAAATAATTTCCACAAAACACTCACATATAGAAAATATTTTTCAATAAGAACCCAATTCGACATTTTTTATCTATTTAATGATGCTTATTCAGGAATTCTTACAATCTACACTTACATATATTAATTGATGTATTTATAGAGAATAATCTAACGGTTTTTTAAGAAATTGTACTTTGTACCCACGTTGCAATAAACCACCATAAGCTTATAGCAGACATACCACATAATAAATTTGCCAAAACTTTTTGCAATTTACTTAAGGTTTGAGATTTATAAATTTTAAGATTAAGAATATAAGCGACACAGCCTAAAGCACCGCCAATAGCTCCACCAAACAGAACCAATAATAATGGCCAAGCCGCTATAAAATGTGCCTTTTTAGCTAAAGGGGCTTTTTCTAAAGTTTCTACATATTCCATATTTTACCTACTATTTTTTCATTTATTAAAAGCCAAATATGGTTTTTATATAGCAATTTTTAAGCCATTTATGCTGTGAAAAATGAAGTTATTCCATCATCAATTCATCAAAGTCTTTAATTTTAGATAAATAAATAGGTGCAAAATTAACTTTGGACCATGTTTCTTTAAAGTGAGGATCTTCATCTCCCACTTCATTCATGTTTTTACGATACAGCTTTTTTCTTGTTAATAAATTTATGCTCGTTTCACTTGAAACATAAGGGCCATAATTACTTGAATTTTCATAGCCAATTAAGCGCATATCATTATTTTCTAGTCTAAAACTATAGCCCCACCATCCATAACGCCCATGTCCATAATGAATAAACAATTTGTTTTTATTAATTTCCACACTAAGTTCAGGTGGGAAATAAACTCCACCTTCTTCATTTTCAGATGAAAAGGCACTTAAATTTTGCACGATCTTTTTATATGCACCATTTTCATTTAAAAGCACCAATATGCCACGGCGGTTACGGTCTAATTTCCCTTGATACTCATGCTCTACCCATTGCTTTGCGTCTGTACCTTTTATAATTAAAACTAAATCCTGTTTACCATCTTTATTTAAGTCGCCTTCTATAGCTTCAAATAGTACATAGTTTTTTGGCAAATACGCTTTGTATTTAATATTGTCTTTTTTTAGCTTAATTTCTTCAAAACTTTGCGTAGCTATATTCTCTGATAATGTTTGAGCAAATACTACCTGCCCTGTAAAACATGCCGTAGTAAGTAAGAAGCGAGTCGTGATTTTTCTCATTATCTTCATTCTATTCCGTTTATAAATTATGGAATTAATATAAATAAAACCCACCAATTGGTGGGTTTAAAATATGTTGTTTTATTAAACATCACAACATTTTTCACATGCTTCTACTTTTTCTCTTGGCCAGTTCATTCTTGCTCTTTTATATGCGAGTTCATAATTTGCAAAATAGCCTATTAAAATTTGGTCGCTTAGTTTTGGTAAGTTTTCACAGCCTGTTGTTGCATTATGTATTTTATTAATACCATTTTCCGCAGGCTTTTCATCGACTATAAATTTTATCATCTGCATTTTTTGCCCCCCCCCCAAAAACACTTTTAAAGTTCAAATATGAACAAATCCATAAAATTATTATGGTTTATAAATCACATATTAAAAATATGTCTTTTATGGGTGAAAATCAATCATTTTTTTGCATGAAATTTAAACTATTTTCATGTAAATTTCAAAAACCATGAACAGATAAACATTTGTTTTTATTTACCATGGTGTTTGCGAATTTAATGTATTTTTCTTTTTTTCTCGAAACCATCTTACTGTAAAAATAGCCAGCACAATAATTAGAACAACCACAAGAACAGGCACAATTAAAGACAATATTGAAAGTAGAAATGCTCCAATCCATTCACCTGTAGATACAAGTGGATTTGCTACTCCGCCTGTTGTTGCTGTTGATACGCCACGAACTGCAACTGTGCTCATTTGAACTGCGCCTGCTGTGCCTCCACCAATAACAATAGCTGCTGCCCAACTTGCGAATTGCGACATTTCTCCACTACTTACTGCCATTGTGGTGAGTGTGCCTGCAATCATGGCTGCGGGAGTTGCTACGGTGTCTAGCATGTTGTCTACCCATGGTATGTAGTAAGCGGCAACTTCACATACAGTTGCGACTGCAAGCGCAATACAGACCGATGGCATTGCAAGCCATTCGAAGCCTTTCATGGGTTCAAACCATCCTAAAAGTGATGCAATACTCATGACCAATAGTGGTACGAATACTCGAAATCCGCATGCTGCGCTAAGTCCAATGCCTATACATAAGCCAAGTATGGTTTCCATGTGGTGTTCCTTTGTTTTTCTTTTCTATTGTTTTATACGTTAACAAAAAAGCCCCATCGGGTGATAGGGCTTTTATTTAAAACAGTAAGTGCTGTTTTATTCGTGTTGCTTAGGCATTCTTATTGTTAAATTGAACGCCATGGCATTTGGTACACGGGGGTAATCGGTCTGTACCAATTTCTAAGTAGGCGCGGTGTCCGCATTGCACACAAAAATAGAAGCCTGTGCCAGGTTTTTGACCAGCTTGAACCATTTTTGCTCTCCTTGGGTTTAGAAATGGTGAAACCAATATAACCGAATATTTATGACTTTCAATTAGCCATTTAGTCGAATGATGATGTCAGAAAGGCGAAGAATT
>JAHAYQ010000293.1 GCA_018384465.1 Myroides sp.
GATATGTACAGTACCAACAGTTTTAACAACAATGACAGCGGTTTTGTAAATGGACCGGGCGGAACAAAGGCTCCAGGTAAGGAATATTTCTCTCCTTGGGATATTTGGTATAATAGAGGGCCTGATTTTGTTGACAAGCAACCTGCCTATATTTTTTGGAACGGTAATGCTGACGCGGGTGATGAAGACGATGCATACTCACCGTACACATTAGAAGTACATGCTTGGGTTGGGTTGGCGTACTATGATGGATTTAATGATGGTATTTATAATGACCCCAGCTCTGGTGGCGCTGGTGCATCGTATAATTTAGGAAATGGACTTTATTCAACCTTATATGATACCAATACACCAAATGGTTTTCCACAAGAGGTTGGTGCACTTGTGCAAATGCAACCTTTTATCATAAATCCTATGACAGGTGCCCGATTGGAATCTGTTACTGACCATTTACCAATTGACCCTGGTACTGTTAAATATGGTGATCATTTTGATTTTCCAGGTGGTTTAACAACACAAGAAGAAGAGCTATTGAGAGATTACGGAAAAGTGTTTTTTTATGAAGTAAATGTTTTTGAAGCTGGTACATTTATAGGTCAATACATTATGCATCCACAAATTTTAAGTCTACCTAACTATGGACCTGATACTTATTGGGAATCTGTGGCAGATCAATGGGGCAATCAGATACAAGGTGATATGCCGTTACTTGGCAGTTTTGATTTGTATTACATTAATCATCCTGTGGTTCCAGAAACTGATTGGGATCCTAATTTTGGTTCTGGAAGTATTGGGAATCCTGCAAGTCCTCTTGATAATGAATGCGATTCGCACGAAGTGGTTTTTTATTTACCTCCAGGTATGAATTTGCATTCACAAGCCATAACAGGCGGCAGTGTTCCTAAGTCGTTATATATGGGCTTTACCCACCACCCGTTTACCTTGTGGCAAAGCTCAAGTTTAGATCTGCGTATTTTTTAGTGATTTATTAAAAAGGCTGTAACCTAAACAGCCTTTTTTAACTTTTACTATAAAAATTAAATTAATAAACTATGAAAAAATATATTTTAATATTTTCGTTTCTGTTATTTGTAAATAGTCTATACAGCCAAATACTTTACGAAGAAACTTTTGAAAATTATCCTTTGGGAGACTTTACCACTGACCCTACGGGAGCAACCCCAGGCTTGGGTAATTGGTATGTTTTTTTGGATAAAAACACTGCTTCTGAGGTAAAAATTGAACAAGAACCTACCAAAGGAAACGTACTTGTAGTAAAAAACGCTATAAATTGTACTGCAAAGCAAAAAGATTTAGAAACAGTATGGAACAATAGAACAACAGGAAACAACGTGTTGCTGGTTGAATATGAACTTTATGCAGAAGATTTAGATAATACTTCTATTTTTTTGGCATCTTTAGCAAACGATTTGTTAGCTGATATACGGCTTAGTGTGGGGTACGATTCTACATTACAGGTTAATAAAAGCTACCTTAGAGTCTCTGTAGGTCAGATGCATCACAAAGAGTATCTGAATCTTAATTTTATAAAAAGGTGGATTGCCGTACAAGTATATGCCGATTATAATACCAATAAACAATACGCACATATACCAGCATTAGGTATTACTATTCAAAATGTTTTTACTAAGGCTGCTACTCCTTTAAAGCAGATTCAATTTAATGGAGGCGGAGGGATTCTTACCAAAGGGGTTTATACAAATAGTGTGGCTCATAAATTAGATAACATTAAAATAACAGCATTAAAAAGCGTACCGCCACATGTATTAAGTGCAGAAAGTTTTTTAGCAACAAAATTTAATATATACCCCAACCCAGCTACCCATGTGGTAATTATTACCAATAGTGAAAATATATTGGTAAACAAGGTAACTATTTATAATATTGCAGGAAAGCAGTTAAGTGCTCAAAATTTTAATAACGAGGCTAATTTACAATTAAACGTAGCGCATTTAGCAAGTGGTACATATATGTTGCACCTTATCACAGATAAAGGAAAGGTAGTGAAAAAGTTGGTAAAGAAATAGCAAAACACAAAACGCTATCGAATAGAAAGCGTTTTGTGTTTTATAGAATTCGACTAACCGTTAAACCATCTCTAATGGGTAATAAAACCGTTTCTACGCGAGGGTCTTCTTTCGTTATTTTGTTGTATTCTAAAAGTATCGGTGTTGATTTATCGTTTCTTTGAACTTCTTCTAAAACCTTTCCGCTCCATAACACATTGTCCGAAAGTATAATGCCACCTTTATTCATCATAGGCACAATCAAGTTCCAGTAATTGATGTAGTTTTCTTTATCGGCATCAATAAATACCAAATCAAACTTTTTATCCAACAAAGGTATAATTTCTAAAGCATTGCCAATATGTTGTACAATTTGGTTTCTTCTACCCGATTGCTCAAAATATTTACTCTGAATAGTTTCTAATTCCTCGTTGACATCAATGGTATCAATGGTGCCATCTTCACGCAATCCTTCAGCCATACACAAGGTAGCGTAGCCAGTATAGGTTCCTAATTCTAAAATATGTTTAGGTTGTAATATCTTAGAAATCATACTTAATACCCTTCCCTGAAAATGACCACTCAACATACGCGGTTGCAAAATCTTTTGGTGGGTTTCTTTATTTAATTGTTGCAGTAATTCAGGTTCGTTTTCTGAATGTGCTGTTACGTAATTTTGTAATTCCTCTGATATAAAATGCATAATTTTCCCTTTTAATGATTCCTAAATTTATATTAAACAGAATTGGTTTATAGAATCGTAAATTTATAGAAATTAAAATTAAGATATAGGAAATGGTTAGAAAATAAAGTAACATCATTACTTAAGGCACATTAGTAATTGCTGTGCTCAAAAAATATAAATAAAGAATTAAGCAACAAACAGTTAGCGAGGTGATAATTATTAAAACCTAAATTTAAGCTGGATGTATTCCGGCTTTTTTTTATTGATGTTTAAATTGCTCACTTGAACTCCGATTAAGCGTACCGAAGTTTTTAAAGTGCTTTGCTCTAATAGTTCTAAAGCGGTATCGTAAATTAGTTCTGAACT
>JAHAYQ010000303.1 GCA_018384465.1 Myroides sp.
ATTAACGAACCGTTTGCTAATTCAAAAGATTTTTTATCTCCCGATTGTTTGTGTTTAAAGTCGAATCTGCGTTGGGCCCCCAAACTTAAACAAGCTATAGATCCGTTATCAACCAAATCTTTTTCCCCATCACTGTGCCAGCTCATACCTTCTTCCCCACTATGATATAAGTTTAGCAAGCATGAATTGTACATACTATCGGTATATAATTCTACCAATTGTTTTAAGGCCAATAATTCTTCAATCCACGGCAATGCCATCTTGGTTGTACCCGAATAGGTATATTCAAACGCTTTAGATCCGTACCAGGCTACCTTTCTTTTAGTAATGATTTCTTTACCGTAGATGATCGATTTATCGTGAGACCATTCTACTTTCTGCATCAATTCGTTAAAAAACCGTTCCGATTCGTTGGTATCCAACAAAATTCCGTGATATAATACTTCGCCGTCATAAGGCAATAGGTTTTCGTTCATCGATAGATTTTCAAATAATTCCATCACACATAGTTTAAGTAACAAAGGTACAAAAATGCATTTTGAATTTAGAACGACAATAAACGTCATAAATATACTGCATCTTTGAATAAAAAAAATCATGCATACTTTTTTAAGACATCAATACGAAATATTACAAATGGATCTGAAGAGGGTCGATTGTCAAATGCAACAGCTTACTTGGCTTGAAATTAACGATGATGCCGCCGTTAAACACTATCAAGACGCAATAAATACATGGGCTTATAAAAAAGAACATTACCTGAATAACTTACTCAAAAGCTTGGCTAAAACCGAAATTACCTTAGAGAATGTGGCCGAAATAAAAAGCTGTTATGAACTAATTGAAGTGCATAGTAAACAACACAGCAGCAATTTGTTTAAAGTGCATTTGTATAAAGTTCTTGAGAAATACCACAAAAAGTACAGCGATTTATTGATGTCTAACCAATTAAAAAAAGCCGTTGAAACAGAACATCTTATTTACGATTTGGAACAGAAATATTAGGGAGTTAAACCGCTAAAGAGTACAATGAGCGCATACCAGATAACAGGCACGCTTTCGGCATAAAATAAAGTGTAGTATTTAGACCGATTGGGCGTTACATAATACGTAAGCGCAACCATAAGGCCTATCAAAAGGGCATTTACTATACCTTGCCAAGGATAGGAACCTGTTTTAAAAAAATCTAACACGTAAAAAAGAATACTTAGCAGGTAAATGAGGTTTTTGGTTGCTGAAATCCCGATGCTTTGCGGTACGGTTTTCAAACGGTAATCGTCGTATTTTAAATCGCGTATTTCAAAGATTAAAATAAGAATAAGCGTAAGGATAAACCGTTGAAAAAACTTTAGTACCACATCGGTTGTTACACCCATACCGGCCTCTAATAACGGCACTAAAAGGGTAACACCCGCCCAACAAGCACTTACAATGTATATTTTGATTCCTGCTGCATTGCGTAAATTTAATTGCTTACTGCCTAAAGGTACCACGTACAACAGGTTTAACAATCCAAAAACAACAATTGCCCACCGGGTAGCTGGTTTAAAGTTTAGAAATCCGTAGGCACAAACCAATAAACACACAAGCGTTAATGCTACAATGAGCTTTAACGTATTTTTGAAAGTGGTATGAGAAAGAATATACCCCGCATATTTAATGATGTTGTAGCTGCTTACTGTAGCACAAAACACAAAAAGCACAACCATTACATCAAACGGTAGTTTTGAATAATAATTGGTGATACCAACCAGTGCAGTGGTAGCTAAAGCCACGTGCAAACTTGCATTAATGTACCAATCGAATATTTTTTTCAGCTTTCGCATACCTCTGTAAAAACACTAACCTCAAAGATAAATATCCTTGAGGTTAGTACCTATAGTATTTTGTAGAAAATACGGGAATTAATATACGCCAATATAATGGTTCCCTGATTTGTTGATTAATTTAGCTCCTTTTGTCACAGCGCCTGTTTTGCTGTTTAAGATGTAAATGTTACCATTTTTACCTACTGGAGTTACTGCAATATAAACCTCATCGCCATCTACTACAAATCCTTGGTATTGACCAAAATCTAAATCAGCGTCGTAAGGTAAATCAACTTTTACAGCTGTTTTAGCATTTAAATCAACTCGAGCTACATATCCTTGCTCTGTTCCATTGTGTGTGTACATTACGTAAGCAATGCCATTACCAGCGTATCTCCATGAATCCACATAGGTTCCGGTTACGCCTAATGCGCTATCTAAACTAAATACGTATGAATTATCGTATTCATTACTTTGGTTTATTTTTAAGATGTGTGATCCGTTAGCTCCACGTTGTGTCGCTTGATAAATATTACCATCATCACCAACAAAAGCATTAAAACTACGGTAACCACTTGTATCACCATCTCCTACTGTTGATGTGATTATTGTTGGATTTCCTAATGACGGATAATCTACTACCAACGATTTAGATCCTAAACGGGTAAAACCTGATTCGTTACCACCTGTAGCTGGGTTGGTTTTACGCATCCAAGTACCTATGATTAATTTGTTTCCTGCTTTGTTTAAAACTGGTGCATCTAAACGGAATATGTGGTGACC
>JAHAYQ010000314.1 GCA_018384465.1 Myroides sp.
AAGGCTTTTAAATCTTTGTATTCTTTATTTAATTGTACGTAACGTTTTTGATCGGCAATAACATCGGGTTGAATGATCAAATCCGACACCTCATCAAAACGCTGCTTTACATATTGTAAACGTTCTAACATCATAATGCTAACTTTTTTCAGTTTGCAAAGTTACGAAAAAAACAGATGTAAATGAATGATGTTTTTATAAAATAGTATCTTTTGAAGGCTAAATATAATATTAATTGCGTAAGATGAATTGAAGATTTTATCTTTTTATATAGCTTTCTTCAACAATATATTTCTCTTCAACATTAAAAAAAAGTGTTAACTTGTTTCCATCTACAGTGAAATATATTTCTGTTCCGTCTGTTATCAGCTTCTCTTCGGATATTTCTATTCCATCTACCATTAGTTTACCTGTGGATACTTCATAAGTAGATGAGACTTTAAGATATATATTACAATTTCCTTCTTCATTTACACGGTATCCTTCAAACGACGATATAGTATTTGTAAATTTATAATTTGTTTGCTTTTCGCAATCATTTAATGGAGTTGCTCCAACTTTTTCAATTTTATACCAATTTCCAATGAGTGGATTTGAATTCTGATTGTCATCATCTGAGCAAGAAAATGCTGTTAATGTAATTATGCTAATTGTAAAAATTGATAAAATTCTTTTTTTCATTATTTATAATGTTTTGGCAAAAGTAAAATAATAAGAGAGGAACTTTTACTAAAGTTCCTCTCTTAAATTCATTAAAACTATTCTATATTATCCGCATTTAGACGATCCACAGTCTTTACAAGTTAAACAACCTTCTTGATACATTAAATTGGTTGAATTACAGTTGCTGCATTTTTGACCAGTTGCTTCGGTACCGTCTGGAACAAATCGTTTTAACGCTCTTGCAACTCCGTTTTTCCACGTGTTGATTGATTCGTTATCTAATTGTAGTGAATTAATTAAATCTACCACGTTTTCAATTTTCATTCCGTGACGTAAAGTTCCAGAAATTAATTTGGCATAGTTCCAAAACTCTGGATCAAAACGATACGATAAACCTTCAATGGTTGTTTTATAACCGCGTTGGTTTACGTATTGGAAATCGTAACGTGTATTTCCGTTATCTTCTTTATTTTTAATAATAAAACCTTCGTTTACCCAACGTGGAATTAAAATTCCGTCTTCGTCATCGGCTAAACCGGTAAAAATTTCATACGGTTGATCGTCGATTTTTCCAATAAATGCAATCCATTTTTCTTTATTATTTTGGAAACGAACTACATCGGCCTCTAAAACTTGCGGACGTTTTGTTGGGAAAGCAGTTTCTTTTGTTTCTACTTCTTCTTTTTTATCTTCTTTTTTATCGTTTGAAATCAAAACGCCAGAACGAGATCCGTCGCGGTAAACGGTTACACCTTTACACCCAACTTCCCATGCTTTCATATATAATTGACCTACCAATTCTTCTGAAACATCGTTAGGGACATTGATCGTTACTGATATAGAATGATCTACCCATTTTTGAATGGCGCCCTGCATTTCTACTTTGCTGATATAATCAACATCGTTTGAAGTAGCTTTGTAATAAGGCGACTTTTCAATTAATTCGTTGATTTCCTCGTTTGAATAATTGATAGAGGTATCGATGCCGTTAACTTCCATCCACATTTTAAATTTATGGTGGAATACAACATACTCTTCCCAAGAATCGCCTACTTCATCTACGAAATCCACACGAACTTCTTTATCATTCGGGTTTACTTTTCTTCTGCGTTTGTAAACTGGCATAAACACAGGTTCGATACCTGATGTTGTTTGCGATAAAATAGAAGTTGATCCGGTTGGAGCAATGGTTAATAAGGCAATGTTTCTACGACCGTACTCTTGCATATCGTTATATAAAGCCGGATCGCTTTCTTTAATGCGCAACGCAAACGGATTGTTTTCTTCGCGTTTGGCATCGTAAATTGCAAACGCACCGCGCTCTTTAGCCATTTCTACCGATGAACGATACGCAGCTAATGCCAATGTTTTATGAATTTCAACAGAAAATGCGTTTCCTTCTTTTGATCCGTAACGAATACCTAAACCAGCCAACATATCGCCTTCTGCGGTAATCCCCACTCCGGTTCTACGACCTTCGTCTGCTTTTTTACGGATTTCGATCCATAAATTGCGTTCAATACGTTTTACTTCTGCTTCTTCTGGATCTTCGTCGATTTTTTGGATAATGGTATCGATTTTTTCTAATTCCAAATCAATAATATCATCCATCATACGTTGTGCAATACCTACGTGTTTTTTGAACAATTCAAAATTAAAAGACGCCTCTTTGGTAAACGGATTTTCAACATACGAAAACAAATTGATTGCCAATAAACGACAAGAATCATACGCACATAATGGAATTTCGCCACAAGGATTGGTTGATAAGGTTTTGTAACCTAAATCGGCATAACAATCTGGCAACGACTCATTAATAATGGTATCCCAAAATAATATGCCAGGTTCGGCTGATTTCCACGCGTTATGCACAATTTTTTTCCATAAATCGGCTGCTTGAATGTCTTTTGAAAATTTAGGATTTTGAGAAAATATAGGATATTTCTGTGTGTAAGCAGCGTTATTGCGAACCGCTTTCATGAACGAATCATCGATACGAACCGATACGTTGGCTCCGGTTACTTTTCCTTGTTCTAACTTGGCATCAATGAATCCTTCGGCATCTGGGTGGTTGATAGATACAGACAACATCAACGCCCCACGACGACCATCTTGAGCTACTTCGCGGGTTGAATTAGAAAAACGCTCCATAAACGGAACCAAACCTGTTGATGTTAAAGCCGAGTTTTTTACCGGTGATCCTTTAGGACGGATGTGTGATAAGTCATGCCCTACTCCACCGCGACGTTTCATTAACTGTACTTGCTCTTGGTCAATTTTCATGATACCTCCGTATGAATCGCTTTCGCCGTTGTTGCCAATTACGAAACAGTTTGATAAGGATG
>JAHAYQ010000315.1 GCA_018384465.1 Myroides sp.
CATACTAAAGGATATGCTACGTATTTTAGAGAATACTTACGTGATTATATGCGTAAATGGGTGAAAGAAAATCCTAAGAAAGATGGATCTACCTACGATATTTACCGTGATGGATTGCGCATTTATACAACCATTGATTCACGTATGCAGGGCTATGCCGAAGAAGCTGTAGAAGATCATTTAGCGAATTTACAAAAAGAGTTTTTTAAACAGCAGAAAGGGAATAAGAACGCTCCATTCATTCAGATTAATGCGCAAGAAACTAAAAAAATAATCGATCGTGCCATGCGAAATTCAGAGCGTTGGCGACAAATGAGTGCACAGGGAAAAGCAGAAGATGATATTCTAAAATCATTCGATGTAAAAACAAAAATGTCTATTTTTACCTGGAAAGGTGAAAGAGATACCATTATGACTCCGCGTGATTCTATCGTGTACTACAAACACTTTTTACAATCGGGAATGATGGCGATGGAGCCTATTACTGGTAACGTAAAAGCATGGGTTGGAGGTATAGATTATAAACACTTTCAGTACGATCACGTGGCACAAAGTGCTCGTCAGGTGGGATCAACATTTAAGCCGTTTGTATATGCAACGGCAATAGATCAATTGGGAATGAGTCCTTGCGATTATATTTACGACGGCCCGTTTACAATGCCTCGAGGTAGATATGGCATTCAAAAAGATTGGTCGCCTCGAAACGCAGGTGGTAAATTTTATGGATCGGTAACTATGAAAAGAGCTTTGGCTCAATCACTTAATACGGTTACTGCTCGTTTAATGGATCGGGTAGGACCCAAAGCAGTAATTGATTTATGTAGAGATTTAGGAGTAAAATCGGATATACCCGCATCGCCTGCTATTGCATTGGGTGCGGTGGAGATTACCGTTAGCGATATGGTAGCAGCTTATAGTACATTTGCTAACCAAGGAGTATATGTAAAACCCCGTTTCATCAATAAAATAACCGATAAAAATGGAGTGGTTTTATTTGAATCTCGATTAGAAACCCGCGACGTAATGAATAAAGACATTGCCTATGCCATTGTAAAATTGTTAGAAGGGGTAACTGAAAGTGGATCATCTGGTGGGCGTTTGCGTTATACAGGTGGCGGCGGAGCTGGTTACCACGTAATGACAGGCTATCCGTACGGATTTAAAAACCCAATCGCAGGTAAAACTGGAACTACTCAAAACAATTCTGACGGATGGTTTATTGGAATGGTGCCTAATTTGGTAGCAGGTGTATGGGTAGGAAACGAAGATCGTGCAGCCCATTTTAAATCAACTGTTTACGGACAAGGGGCTACTATGGCATTACCTATTTGGGGAATTTTTATGAAAAAGTGTTATGCTGATAAAAACTTGTACGTATCAGATGAAGAATTTGAACGACCGGCAAATATTAGTGTATTAGTCGATTGTTGGAAACGTGCAGCAACGGATTCCTTATCTGGTGGCCCAGAAGTATATGGTTTGCCAGAAAGTAAAAAAGATAGTTTGGCAGCACCAAAACAGAGTGCTCTCGAAGAATTTAATTTTTAATATTATAAAACGACTTCTGTAAATGGAGTCGTTTTTTTTGTATTTTTATACCATTAACAATCTAAATAATTATGATTAACAAAAAAGTTGCCAATGCTCAAGAAGCATTAGTAGATGTACAAGATAATCAAACCATTATGGTTGGCGGTTTTGGGCTTAGCGGAATTCCCGAAAATTCAATTGCCGAGTTGGTTCGAAAAAATGTAACAGGATTAACCTGCATTTCTAACAACGCAGGGGTTGATGATTTTGGATTAGGCTTACTGTTACAGAAAAAACAAGTTAAAAAAATGATCGCTTCTTATGTTGGTGAAAATGCCGAATTTGAACGTCAGATGTTAAGTGGCGAGTTAGATGTAGAATTAACACCACAAGGAACTTTAGCTGAAAAGTGTCGTGCGGCACAAGCAGGTATTCCAGCATTTTTCACGCCCGCAGGTTACGGAACCGAAGTAGCTGAAGGAAAAGAAACTCGTGAATACAACGGGAAAATGTATGTGTTAGAAGAAGCGTATAAAGCAGACTTTGCCATTGTAAAAGCTTGGAAAGGTGACGAAGCAGGTAATTTAATATTCCGTGGTACCGCTCGAAATTTTAACGCTTGTATGGCGGGTGCAGGTAAAATTACCATAGCCGAAGTTGAAGAGTTAGTGCCTGCAGGTACATTAGATCCTAACCAAATACACATCCCGGGAATTTATGTAAAACGCATTTTCCAAGGATCAAACTATGAAAAAAGAATTGAACAACGAACTGTACGTAAAAGAGATTAATTATGGCTTTAGATAAAATTGGTATTGCAAAACGCATCGCGAAAGAATTGCAAGATGGATATTATGTAAATTTAGGAATTGGTATACCTACTTTGGTGGCAAATTATGTGCCCGAAGGAATGAACGTAGAGTTTCAATCTGAAAATGGTGTGTTAGGCATGGGACCCTTTCCGTTTGAAGGTGAAGAAGATGCAGATCTTATTAATGCCGGTAAACAAACCATAACTACTTTACCTGGCGCGTCATTCTTTGATTCCGCGATGAGTTTTGGAATGATCCGCTCACAACATGTAGATTTAACTATTTTAGGTGCTATGGAAGTAGCAGAAAACGGAGATATTGCAAATTGGAAAATTCCGGGAAAAATGGTAAAAGGTATGGGAGGCGCTATGGATTTAGTAGCATCGGCTGAAAATATCATTGTGGCTATGATGCATGTTAACAAAGCAGGCGAATCTAAAATATTGAAAAATTGTACGTTGCCTTTAACAGGTGTTGGTTGCGTTAAAAAGGTAGTAACCGAATTAGCAGTGATGGAAGTTACACCTAAAGGGTTTAAATTGTTAGAACGTGCACCAGGTGTTACGGTTGAAGAAATCATAAAGGCTACAGAAGCCGATTTGATTATTGAGGAAACTATTCCCGAAATGGTTTTATAAGAAAAATTGGGTATGGAAAAGAAAAATTTAGAAAATCAAGAAGAGAAAAGCCAAGAAGTTCAAAAGAAAAGTTTGGATTTTGTAGTAAGGTTAGCGTGCGTATTGTTTAGCCTTATTGCTATTGTGTATATTGCAATTGTTGGAAAATCGGTTTTGGTTCCATTGATTATCGGCTTTTTAATAGCGATGTTGATGTTGCCTTTCTCTAATTTTCAAGAACGGAAATTAAAGTTTTCAAGAATTTTATCTTCTCTCATATCAGCGATTGTATTTTCTATCATAATTTTAGGAGTGTTTTTTCTGATCGGGACGCAAGTAGCGCATTTTCAACAAGATCTGCCTGAGTTTAAAGAACAAATTCTTAATCTGTTTCACGAAGTACAAGTATTTGTTTATGATCGATTTGGAGTGTCAGAAAAAGAACAAATGCAATATATTTCTAAAAATGCCGAAGGTGTATTTAAAACAGGTTCTGGCATTGTTGGTACCATATTAGCTTTTATTACCTCTATGTCGGCATCATCAATGTTTACTTTTTTAGGAATTTTCTTTTTTCTGTTGTATCGCAGTCATTTAGTGAAATTCATTGTTTGGTGTTTTCCACCACAAGAAGGTAAAAAGGTTAAAATGGTGGTGTCAGAAGTACAATCTATCATTAAACAATATATTTTTGGATTAATGATACAAGTAGTATTGGTATCTGCCATGATGTTTATCGCCTACAGTATCATTGGTATAAAATATGCTTTATTATTTGCTATTTTGTGTGGGGTACTTAACTTAATCCCCTATGTAGGTGTGTTTTCTGCTACCGTGCTTGCTGCGGTTGTTACTTTGGCAACAGGTGAACCTATACAAGCCTTGTGGGTAATAGTAGCAGTAATTGTTGTAAATTCTATCGATGGAAACATTATTACACCTAAGATTATAGGGTCTAAAGTGTCGTTAAATTCTTTTGTGGTATTGTTTGGTATTGTGATTGCCGAATCAATTTGGGGTATTGCAGGTATGTTTTTAGCAATACCTATGCTTGCTATTTTTAAGATTATTTTTGATAATGTAGAAGGATTGAGACCGTATGGATTTGTGTTAGGAGAAGATAGTGCGCCTACGCCTTTGTTTGAAAAGTATTACAATAGATATCTTTATCGAAAAAAACCGAAAGATGAGATGTTGCCTAAAGCGTTACAAACCGAAGAGCAAAACCATGAAGATGATGAGAATGATATAAAGGAAGAAGATTAAAATAATATTAAAAACGCCTTAAATATTAATTTAAGGCGTTTATCTGTTGTATCATAGGATCTTGTTGTAAAATCCAATGGTAATAAGCGT
>JAHAYQ010000316.1 GCA_018384465.1 Myroides sp.
AACATACCACCATCAACATTTATAACCTGACCGGTAATATAAGTGGCTAAATCAGACGATAAAAATACACAAGCATTTGCGATATCTTCAGGTGTTCCACCTCTTTTTAACGGAATAGCATCTGCCCATCCTTTTACCACGTCTTCTCCTAATTTTGCGGTCATTTCAGTTTCAATAAATCCAGGAGCCACCACATTACAACGAATGTTTCTTGAGCCTAATTCTAAAGCAACCGATTTAGAAAATCCAATAACTCCGGCTTTTGAAGCTGCATAATTTGTTTGACCTGCATTTCCTTTTACACCTACTACTGAACTCATATTGATAATAACACCGTTACGGTTTTTTAACATGGTTTTTTGAATAGCTTTGGTCATATTAAAAACCGACTTAAGGTTTACATCCATCACATTGTCAAAGTCTTCCTCGCTCATACGCATCAACAAATTGTCTTTGGTGATACCAGCATTGTTAATCAATATATCTACATTTCCAAATAATTCTAATACTTGATCTACCAAATTTTGAGCTTCGTTAAAATCGGCAGCGTTAGATTTGTATGATTTAGCTTTAACACCCAAAGCAGTTAATTCATTTTCTAATGAAAGAGCCGCTTCTTCAGATGAGCTGTATGTAAATGCTACGTTTGCACCTTGTTTTGCGAAAGTTAAAGCGATACCTCTACCAATTCCACGAGTTGCTCCAGTTATTATTGCCGTTTTTCCTTCTAATAGTTTCATGTAATAATTTTTAACACTTTAGGCAAATATAAAATAAAAAGGTTAGAAAACTACAATTCCGTAGGGTCTTTAAACTCATATTTCTTATGATTTCTCCAAGATACACCAATGCCAGCCTGAATTTTATGTGGGGTGTTTTCTAAACTGGTTCCGGCAAAAGCATCAAACTGTAAGTTTTTATGGTATTTAAAAGTCAATCCTCCTTTAACCATTGCTTCCTTTCCAAAGGGTATTAGGGTAGATTGGTAGGTTTTTGAAAAAATGCCCTGATGTTCACCAAACACACTCCAACGATCTCCTAAACCTAACGAAGCTGTAACAATATAGCTGTAATTTGCAAATGCGTTGTCGGTTATATGTTCACCTATAAAATTGTAAGTAATGCTGAAGCGATGACTCCAATGCTGTTGGGCAATAATCATGGCTTTTAAACCGGTTTCGGGTAATTCGGGATAATAAAAGTTGTGAGGTGTGTTAAATTGCGCTCCGGCATATAAGGCAACTGCCGGAATTAATCTGCCCCATTTAAAGCGCTGATTTGCTTTCCAGCTATACACATTTCTTTTTTCTACGTAATATTTATAATGATCGTAAATTAAGTATTTAGCTCCAAAATTTAATTGTTTAAAACCACTTTTAGTTTCGTTAAAATCGTAATCGGTTAGGTTGTAAGAGGTGAACTGTAAATCGGCAATAAATTCTAATTGTTCCCATACTTCACCAAAGCGCAGTTGTAATTGAAAGTTGTTGTGGGTGTTTATTTTCTCGGTATGAAATTCATCATTTTGATAAAGGTAACCACCTTCTATCTGAAAAATGCCTTTACTAACGCTGTATGCTCCCATAGACGAACTCGGGCGATTGGTATTGATTTCTTTGGTGTATTGCGCTTGACTTGCACTAACAGCAAATAAGAATAAAGAGGTATAAAATAAATTTTTCATGCTTTTTGACAGATTAATAAATGATTGTGCCCGTATAATTTTTGAAACGATTGAACAGTAAAAATAGTATTTAATTTGGTTACAAATTTATCATTGCGTATGTGGTGTTCGTCTGTTAAAATGATAGTGTTAAATATCGCTGTTCCTTGGTTGTTTAGAGCATTAAAAATCGATTGTAAAAATTCATTATGAAATACAAATTCGGGAATTTCAGTATCGTTAAATAAATCGACAATAATTAAATCAAACGATTTTTTTAGATATTTTAAATACATTCGGGCATCATCTTGAATTATTTCGAGTTTATTTCCAGGAAGGATGCCAAATTCTGTCATAGCAATTTGAATGATTACCGGATCAATTTCAAGAGCAGTTATGTGCGCTTTCGATTTAAATTGCTGTTGTAACTGTTTAATAACATCACCGCCACCCATACCTAATAGTAAAATGTTAGCGTCTTCGCTGATAAAATCGGAAGATGTGTGTTGCAATGCTTTTTTCAGTACCTTACCTAAATTTCCGTATGAATAGTTGGTATTTGTGGTGTCCAATACTTTTTTTCCGTTTACCCAATTAATTTCAAGTACGCCGTTATATGCCGAATCGTATGTGCGTTCGGTATAAACATTTAGGTAGCTAAGGTATTTTCTAATTAAACTCATTTACGGATGATAGTGCTTAAAAGTCCCGTCGGTGTATAAAATCACAACAGCTTCAACATCTTTTTTGGGGAAAGATAAAATCTTTTCTTCATTTTCAATCCCTTTTTGCTCGATATTTTTTTCTATTGAAACATCTATTTCTCTTTCTTCAATTGATATATTAGGTGTAAAGACAGGTTCTTTTTCGATCGATTTATCTATAGTATGTGCTTCTTTATCGGTGATTAAAAATGGTTCTTTTCCATAAATTAACCATTCTAAATTTAGGGTAGGGAAGCGGGTATGCAACTTAGTAATAAACTCTAAACTTGGTTTATTTCGTTCAGACATTAAGTGCGAAATAGTGGCTCGAGGAACTAAAATGGTATCGGCAAGTTCTGTGGTAGAAAGCGAAAAATGATCCATTATTTTTTGAAGTTGTAAACTGAATTTTGACATAAATTTTATTCTTTTTAACTATGAAAAACACTTTACAAATGTAAATAATTTATTTGTTACAAATGTAAATAGTACGTTATTTACAAATGTAATTAGTGTTTATATGGTAAACTAAATATTTAATTAAAGTGTTTTAATAGTTTGGTTTATATTGTTTTATGTGTTTTGAATAATTTTATGTGTTGTATGTAAGCTCTTATGCCTTTTTGTTAATAAACATTTGTAAACAGGTTGAGTTTTTAAATAATGCGCTTATCTTTGAATTAAATTTATTTTGCACCATGATTTTTAAAAAACAACAAGAAATAAACAAGCGTTATATAACCAATTTGCATTTAGAGCACTTTTTAAAAACTTTGAACAATGATGTTTTTACCATTAAAGTTGCTGGTAAAAGTGTGTTAGAAAAAAACATCTATCGCATTGATTTTGGACGCGGAAAATATAAAGTATTGTTATGGTCTCAAATGCACGGAAACGAAACAACTACCACTCGAGCTATTTTTAATATTATGAAAAAAATAAACAGTGGGGAATTTGCCGATTGGCTATCTTACTTTTCATTTACTTTTATTCCTATTTTAAATCCAGATGGAGCAGAAGCTTTTACAAGAGTTAATGCCAATAAAATTGATTTAAACAGAGATTCTAAAGAGCTTACTCAACCCGAAGCCCAAATTTTGCGAGCAGTTTACAATCAGCAAAAGCCTGATTTAGCTTTAAATATGCACGATCAACGCAGCATTTTCTCAGCAGGAATAACTCAAAACCCCGCTACTTTATCTTTTTTAGCTCCATCTTATAATGACAATAGAGAAATAAACGATGTGCGTACGTATGCCATGAAATTAATAGCTATGATGCGTGAGGGGTTAAAAGAAGCAACAACTTTAAATATTGGTAGATTTGATGACAGCTTTAATGTAAATTGTATAGGTGATATGCTTACTTATTTAGGTACACCAACCATTTTATTTGAGGCGGGTTTCGCTACTAACGACTATCACCGACAAACAGCAGTGAATTGGGTAGAAAAATCGTTAGAATGCTTATTTTATGGAATAATAAAAGAGAAGTATCAAAATTTTTCAATCGAAAATTATATGGA
>JAHAYQ010000012.1 GCA_018384465.1 Myroides sp.
CGGTTTTCGTGATATAAGTTCGTAGACATACCATCAAAACCAATAGTACCAAACAGTTGTTCGTAATAAAAATCGCCGTTTGGTTTACGGAATTGTGTATGTCGTTTTGGTGGAATGTTTCCTAATTTATGATATAATGGCATTTTGTAACGTATTTAAAATGAACTAATGAAAAGCATAACATTACCTGCTCATTCAGGATTTCTCTTGATGAAATATTTTAATTGTGCTAATAATCCGTTCCAAGTATTCATACTTAACAAATATAATAACATTTTTCATGATTTTCATTAATTTTATCCTAAAATGGAAACGATATATTTAAGAGGCTAAAACCAAAAACCTACAGCAAACCAAGTGAAATGCTTTTTAACTTCGGGCGAGTAACTTTGCTTAATTTCTATTGGACCAATAACCGTTTGCAAACCGTACCCCAACGCGTAACCGCTATATCTTGGCAGATCAATCCAATTGGCGGTTTCAAACATAGAATCGCCCATTTGTGCAAAATTAGCGCTGATGTTGAAATGATGCTTTTTATAAAAGCGATAATCTAAAGTAAATGTGGTTTTTAAATAAGAATCTGCGTTTAAACTCATTACGTTATACCCATAAAAAGGTTTGATATTACTTAAGGATTCAAATCCGTAACCTCCGTGAAAGAACTTATGGTTTGAAGAGGGTTCAGATCCTACAGTGAAACCTATATCACCTAAAAAACTAAACGACAATCGATTAAAAAAAGTTTTAGCAAACCCAATTTCGGCATTTACAATAGAAAAAGGTTCAAAGTTTTCGTTATAATCACTTGAAAGGGCAAAATGTTTTATTTCTGAAGAAAAACGCACGCCTTTTGTTGGAAAATATTTATTGTCGTACGTATCTAAAAGAATAGTAAAATAAGGAGTTAAGTAATGGCTGTTGTCTATCCAAGCTTTGTTCATAGGTGCATTATTGGCATCAAATCTTTGGTATTTATGTTCGATACCTAAACCAATTAAAAATCGGTTTTTGTAGTAATTCTGAATGTAAATTCGGTTTGAAAAATCAATGAAATCAGCATTGTAAACAGTTGGTGTATAATCAATTATTGGTACAATATCATGACTTACCGATCGGATATTATGTTTAAACTTGGTGAGTTTACTTTGTGCGCCAAAACTCCAACGCAAACCATTATCAATCAAATAATTAAAATTATATCGAATATTATCGCCCAAGATAAAATCTAACGAAGCTACATCGTTTTTAAACAGTAATTTTTTTTGAGTAATGTTTACTAATGCCCCACTTTTATATAAATGATCAAAATGCAAACCAAATTTTAAATATCGATTAACAGTAGCCTCTTTTAAATTTAGTATCAAAAAATCACCTTCGTCATCACCTTTTTCAAAATGATAATTAATACTGCTAAAATTTTGGGTGGCATTTAAATTGGTTACTCCT
This sequence comes from Myroides sp., assembly GCA_018384465.1. GTDB lineage: Bacteria > Bacteroidota > Bacteroidia > Flavobacteriales > Flavobacteriaceae > Flavobacterium. The sequence continues at coordinate 1,450 of JAHAYQ010000012.1, forward strand.
TCTTTTAATCGATCAAACGACACACATTCTTTTTCAAAATAACCCAACTTACCAAAAACATAATCTTTATTGTAATATTTTAAGGGATTGATTTTTACTTGATTGATCAACAGTTCATCGTTAATGATATCTTGGGGTAAATTTGGTTTCTTATAATTTGAGCTTAACTGTTTAATTTGAGGTAATTTTTCTTTGGCTGCCTCTATACCTTTCTGAATGATTTCACTTCCCTTATCAAATGTAATAACAGAATAATTGGCAATATCGGGTTTGATGTAAATATCGGTAGCTTTTACTTTTTCTTCCATTCCGTCATACATCCCATAATTGGCGATCTGCATTAAAATATCAAACATGCCTTTAATATTTTCGCGCTCCTTTTTACCGTCTTGTACATCAACACCAATAATAATGTCTATGCCTTTTTTCCGAATTTCTTCGATAGGGTAATTATTTACCACACCACCATCAATCAACAATTTTGCATCAATTTCTACGGGCGTGTAAAGTGAAGGAAATGCACCACTTGCTAAAATACTTTGAGGAAGGTTTCCGCTTTCAATAATTACTGCTTCGCCCGAAACAACATCAGTGGCTACGCACAAAAAAGGAATGGGAAGTTTAGAAAAATTGTTTTCAAAACGAACGTGTGCCAATAACTCATTCAACAGATTGTAATTGTACATTCCACGAGAAATTGAAACTGGACTGCCAATTTTAAAATTGTTAAATGGCAATTGAATGGCATAAATTTCATCGTTTCTTTTCTCGTAGAAAGATTTGGAGTTTCTGGGTATGTAATCTTGTAAAAGTGCATCGGCATCAACCGATTTAAAAATAGAATCTAACTGAGTTGCCGTGTAGCCCGAAGCGTACAAACCGCCAATGATTGCACCCATACTGGTACCGCCAATATAATCGATTTTTACACCTTGCTCTTCCAACACCTTTAAAACACCAATATGCGCCAAACCTTTGGCACCACCGCCGCTTAAAACTAAACCTACTTTAGGACGTACTTTTTCCTGGGCTGATGTTTTTAAAAACAACAACCCAAACAGAACTACTAAAATCCAGCACAATCGATGCATACAGGCTTTCTTTATTTCTTTATAAAGCTAAGAAATTTATTCTGACTGAACGTGTATTTAAGGATTTTTTAAAAGTTATCAAATGTTGGCAGCTGGTTTTAATTAGATAAAGGTTTTTGATAAAGCGGCATTCCAAAATAAAACTCTAAAATTCGGGTGCGGAACAGGTAATCATACTTCGCTCGTAATAAATCAGATTGTGTATTGACCAACAAAGTTTGTGATTGGTTGTAATCAAATGCCGTTGCCATGCCGTTTTCGTAACGTTCTTTGTTGTAACGAAAGGCTTCTTCACGAGCCTTTAAGGTTTCTTTGGTGGCTAAATAGGTTTCCATCGCTCCTTTGGCATCCGCGTAAGCTGTATAGATATTACGCTCTAAATCTAATTCGGTTTGTTCTAAATTTAAACGACTTTTTTCTAAATTCACTCGGCTACGAGCAACATTATTTTTAGCAGCAAATCCAGAAAAGATGGGAATATTTAACTGTAAACCAAAATTATGTCCTTTATACATATCTAACTGATCAAAAAAAGCAGGCGGATTGATTTCACCTCCACGTCCGTCGGGAATTTTAGCATACGAAACGCGCGAACTAAAACTATAAAAACCCACTAAAGAAGGAAGCCGAGCTCCTTTAGCAATATCGATATCTTTTTCGGCAATAAGTACATTATTTTCAGCAATCTTTAATTCGGTACGCTGATTACGTGCTTGGGAATAGATTGATTCTGGCGATTCAAAGAAAATAGGATTGGGTTCAAAATCGTATGCTACATCGGCAATATCAAACGCTTTAAAATCTTCGAGTTGCAGTAATTGCGCCAAACTCATTTTTGAAACCAACAACGCATATTCAGCTTCAATAATACGCTGTTTATCGGTTGCTAAAGTTGCTTTCATATCAAACAAATCGCCGCTTGGTATCATACCAGCATCAACCAAAGCTTGTGATCGAACTAATTGAAGGCTATCGGTTTGGTGTTGTTGGGTTTGAACTTTTAAGGTTTCTTTATTGAACAATATTTGCAAATAGGCATTTACAACATTTAAAGCAACATCTTCTTCCATTTTAAGATGTTGATATTGTGAGGAGATCAACGCTAATTTTGCTCGCCGAAACCGATTTTGGTTTTGCAAACCTCTATAAATATCAACATTTGCCGATGCACCAACCGAAGTAAATTGAGTGGTTTGATTTTCTAGAATTCCCGTAGTGATATTAGTATTTAAACCTACATTCCACGAGTGTGAAGCCGTTGCATTAACATTAGGTAAAAAATTTCCGTACGCATCTTTCTGATCAATTTCTGCCAGCTGATTATCTAATGCTATTTGCTTAATAGACACGTTATTTTCAATAGCATGATCAACACATTCTTGCAACGTCCATTTTTGTTGAGAGAAGGCTGTTATTCCAGAAAACAAACAAGCCGATATAATTATTTTTGATGTAATTTTCATAAAACTTTTATTACTTCTTTACCTGATTCCAGATTTTAACTTTGTCGTTTTTGGTAATACCGCTTTTAATTTCAACATAAATACCATCACTTACACCTAATTCCACATCGCGGCGCTCAAACTTTTGAGGTTCAGTTTCTACTTCCACAAAAGCTTTTTTGGTTTTTTCATCGTATTGAATCAAACCTTCTTTCAATGCTAAAACGTTATCAGCCTTTGCTAAGATGATCGAAGCGTTTGCACTTAACCCTGATCTAATAAAAGTAGTATCTTTATTTACCAACGTTCCTTTAATAGGAAACTGCATGGCGCCGTTTTCGTTTACACCTTTTGGAGCAATGTAATCTAAAACAGCTTCGAATTGTTTGTTTTCAATGGCACCAACGGTTATTTCTAGCGGAAGTCCTAGTTTGATCTTTCCAACTTCAGATTCGTCTAATTTACCTTCAAAAATCATATTACTTACATCGGCCAAACTTGCAATGGTAGTTCCTTCGTTGAAATTATTAGCTTCAATAACTTGATTTCCTTTTTTAACTGGCACGTCTAAAACCATACCCGAAACCGTAGATCGAATCAAAGTTTGCGCAATATTCCCCATACCTTTTGTGGTTCCTGTACGAATAATTTCTGCACTTTGAACTGTAGAATTATATGCCTGTTGTGCCTGTTTGTATGCTGTTTCGGCGGTATCAAAATCGTTGGCAGAAATTACTCCTTTTTCAAAAAGCGATTTTTGTCTTTGATACACCCTTTTTTGATTTTCTAAGTCGATTTTTGCTGATTGAATTTGATTGGTAGCTGAATTTAGACTAGACACATTGGGCACTACCCTGATTTTTGCAAGTAAATCTCCCGATTTAATATAATCACCAGCTTCTACGTGCACCTCATCAATGATTCCCGAAATATTAGGTTTAATCAACACCTCTTCCTTAGGATTGATGTTACCAGTAGCCACGGTACTTTTAGCTATGGATCTCATTTCTGCCTGCTCTGTTTCATAAACTACCGGTGGTTGTGCATTTTTTTGATACAACCAAATTAAAGCGCCTATAAAAGCAATACTTAAAAATACTAAAATACTTATGGTACAACCTTTTTTCATATTGTTTGTATGTTTATTCGTTGATTTGTTTATTGTTTAATTGATTTTGTTTTGTTGATCTTTTCCGATCAACCCTAAATGTGTATGATGAAAATTATCTGTAAATTTTAATCCGTATCCAAACATGCGATCCATTGATGAATGCGCAAATAAAATAATTCCTGTTAATATAAATATTGGTTCATAAATTAACCAGCCAACAACCAAAACGATAATTGCCAATAATTTATGATGAAAAAAGTTATAGATCCATGCGCCTACTTTAGGATTTATTAAATAGCCAAGCATTGATAAATCAGGCAGCAATAAAGCGGCAGGAAATATCCACCAGACATAATCTAACCGACTAAACAGAATAATCGATGCTAAAAACTGACCTGCTTCTTCTAATTTTATTAGATTTTTCATTTTTTATTTTAATTTTTACTCTGTTCGCAATGCATCAATTGGTTTAACTTTTATAGCCGTTATTGCAGGAATAAGCCCTGCTAACAAACCTGAAACAACTAATATTAGCAAAGCAATTACTACCACACCCAAACTGACACTTGGATTTACAATGGGAATTTCGTTGCTGTTGGGTGCTTGTTCTAATGCAAAATTAACTGCCCACAAAACCACCGAAGCAAAAATAATTCCTGCCATGCCTGCAATTAAGGACAACACAACCGATTCGGTTAAAATTTGTTTAATAATGGTTGCCGGTGTAGCTCCTAACGCTCTGCGAATGCCTATTTCTTGGGTGCGTTCTTTTACAATAATTAGCATAATATTTACAATACCAATAATACCTGAACCTAAAATAAAAATGCCCACGATATAAGAAACTGCGGTTAAAATTGCGAACAATCCGTTTATCTTTTTAAACTCTTGATACAGATCAAAATGTCCGATAGCACGCTCGTCTGTAGGATCAATAGAATGTCGGTTTTTCAACAAGGTAAACACTTGTTCTTTCAGTTCGGTAATTGGTTTATCGTCTTGCGCTGTAATGGTCATCCATCCCACTATATCGCCAAAATTAAATGCCTGCTGAAAAGTGCTAAAAGGAATGAAAACCTGTTTTTGACTTTCCTCTGCATCTCCGCCCATATTAGAAATGCTTTTGTAAACACCAACCACCAAAAAATTGATCCCCTGAACTTTTATGTACGAACCCAATACGTCTTCGCCTGGAGCATACAACTCTCTAATTACCCCTTCGCCGATAACAGCTATTTTGCGTTTATTTTCTATATCGCCGTAATTAATGAAACGTCCCTGCAAAATATCCATAGGTTGCTGCAAAATAAATTCGGGATAGTCGCCATATACGTTATATGCTCCGGTTTTTGTTCCACGCACTACATTATTGCTCCCGCGAAAACCACCTAACTGATTTCTTGGCGACACATATAACAGTCCGTTCACATCTCTTTTTATGGCTTCCACATCGCCATTTTTAAAATTGTACGATCTGCCTTGCGGTAAACCTTTGTAAGGTTTAGAAGTAGCACCTGCCCACATGAACATAGTGTTGGTAGATAAGCCACCCATTTGTCTTTTAATTCCGTTTTGCAATCCCTGACTTGCCGAAAGGAGAATTACGAGGATAAAAATTCCCCAAAACACTCCGAACGCTGTAATTAACGTACGAAACGGATTGGCAGAAAGTGCCTCGATGATTTCATTCCATTTATCTCTGTTAAACATAATTAATCCCCTCTTAATGCAACAATTGGTCTGATTTTAGCTGCGCGATATGCAGGAACAAATCCAGCAAAAGCACCAGCAACAATTAAAATTATTAGCGTGGTAACAGCTACGTTAAAATCTACTTCAGGTCTGGTAAAAAAATCAGCTTCAACCGAAGGACCTATAAGCTCCCATATCAACAGGCCTAAAATTAACCCTGAAAATCCGGCAATAACCGTGATAAAAACAGCTTCTTGCAAAATCATTGTAATAATAGAAAAGGGCGATGCTCCTAAAGCTTTGCGAATACCTATTTCTTTGGTTCTCTCTTTAACAATAATCAACATAATATTTCCTACACCTACCACACCTGCAATAATGGTACAAATACCAACAAACCAGAAAAAAGCTTGCACACCACCTGTAATAATGTAAATGTTTTTTGCCTGCTCTAAGGAGTTATTAATATGCAAAGCACCTTCGTCATTTGGAGCAATAGCGTGCCGTTTCTTTAAAAAAGTTTGAAGTTGATTGCTAAATTCATGTGATTCACTTACTGCAGCATCAAAATTTTTTCCTTGCTTTAACGTAAACGACATACTTCTTATATTATCACCTGCACTAAAAGCTCTTTGAGCTGTAGATATCGGAATAAACACTTTACTTTCTTCGCGTTCACCACCAGGATCACTAAAAACACCTACCACCTTATAAATCATTCCAGCAACATTTAATTGTTGTCCCAAAGGTTCTTCGTTATTCTTAAATAGATCAGTAGCTACTTTTTGACCGATAATTGCTGTTTTTTCGAAATTATTTACATCTAAAAAGTTGATAAACCGTCCTTTTATAATAGAAGCATTCTCTATAAATTGGTAATCGGGGTGCACGCCTTCTACCCGATAAGTTCCGGTTTCTTCTTTAAAAACAACGTTACCGTTCCAAACAGAATAAATAGCGGATTTGTATTCTATAAAATCTTCTAACAAAGCGGTAGCCATATCATAATCGGCATTTCGCAACTGTATTTGCCGACCAATTCCCAAGCCGTTATGTTCTATTTGAGTAATTCCCGGCCATACCGATATACGATTAACCGCATCTTGTTCAAATTGCTTTTGAATTCCGTTTTGAATTCCGTTTCCGGCACCGAGAAGAATCACCAAAATAAAAATTCCCGATGCAACCGAAACTCCGGTTAGCACGGTACGAAGTTTGTTTTTAGACAAACCTTCGAATATTTCCTGCCACCTTTCAATACTAAACATACTGTGATGCTCTTATTTGGTTTACCAATTTATCTTCTTCAATTTGACCGTCTTTCAAAAACACAATTCGTTTAGTCATTTCTGCAATATCGGGTTCGTGTGTTACGACAAGTACGGTTTTGCCTTCATCGTTGATTTGCTGTATTAAGTCCATAACCTCATACGATGTTTTAGTATCTAATGCTCCGGTTGGTTCGTCAGCTAACAACACTTTGGGATCCGATGCTAGTGCGCGGGCAATTGCCACACGTTGTTTTTGTCCGCCAGAAAGTTCATTAGGTAAGTGTTTTGCCCAGTTTGCCAAACCTACTTTTTCAAGGTAAAACATAGATCGTTCCATGCGCTCTTTTCTTGCTAAACCTTGATAATACAAAGGCAATGCTACATTGTCTAAAGCAGATTTATAGTTGATAAGGTTAAAAGACTGAAATACAAAACCCAGAAATTTATTGCGGTATTGTGAGGCAATGGTTTCGTTTAGGTTTTTAATAGGCACATTATCTAACGTGTACGAACCTTCATCGGCTTCGTCTAAAATACCAATAATGTTTAAAAGGGTAGATTTACCCGAACCAGAGCTTCCCATGATAGAAACAAACTCGCCTTCTTTTACATTAAAATTGATGCCTTTGAGAACATGCAGCGCATTTTTTCCCATTTGATACGATTTGTGAAGGTCTTTTATTTCTATCATAATTATGGTTTTAAAAGATGATGTAAACGAATATTTTAAAGTAAGTACTTCTTTTTTTAATATGTTACAATGTAAATACAAGTAATTTTACATATTTTTTTACAGTTGAACATGAAAAATTTTAATGGTGGCTTTTTGTACCTTTGCAACATTTAATTTGAACGATGATTAGAGCGGTTTTTACATTATTGATATCCCTATTCTTTTTTAGCAGTTGTACTTTATTAAAAACAACAAATAAGGAAGAAGTTCCATCAGGTACTTATATTTTAAAAAATTCATTGGATAAAAATAAGGTATTTGTAGAAACTGTCAATGAAGAACTTCATTTTTATGAACTTACTTTCACTGCAATGGATGAAGATTTAGCAAAGGAATCTCTAAAAGCAGATGTTTTAAAATTAACATATAACCCTCTATATATTCGTCAAAAAAGTTTAGACTTAGATTTTCTTACTATTCCCGTTAAATTAAGACCAGCTAAAAAAGACATTCCCTCACAACTTAATTCTGATATTACCGGCGCATTGTACGTAGGTTATCGCATTGATTCATATAGTATTAAAAATGGTTTAAACATTCTTTCAAAACCTACTCAACAAATTAATCATATAGCTTATTCGATAGGTGTATTTTCAGGATTTGGAAACACAACAATTTCACCTTTCACCACTGCGCAAATAGTAGAAAAAGAGTATGAAGGTATTGTATTTAGTAACGGAATAGCTGCCATAATTGGAACTAATCATTTTAGCGTAGGATTAACAATAGGAATAGACCATCTACTTGACAATAATAAAAGCTTTTGGATTTATCAGCAGAAACCTTGGGTTGGTGTGGGCGTAGGTTTAAATTTGAATTGATAAAACTGAGTAACATCTGCGTATTATTGTTTGAACGCTGATAACGCTGATTAATTACGATCTTTTTATCTTTTTATCTTCACTCTTTACGTGATAAACCTATAATATGCAAAATCTATGGCATCTGTGTGCTATTATTTGAAGACTGATAAATAATATTATTCCTTTTTAAAATAATCGAGTACTTTTTGCGCTTTTGATTTCCCAATAGACTTCTCGATAGCTTCAAACGGAGTTTCTTTCAAGCGTTTTATAGATTTAAATTCAATCATTAATTTTTCCATGGTTTTTGGACCGATGCCCGGAATGGTCGTTAAACCGCTATCAATCGCATTTTTACTACGTTGGTTTCTGTGGAACGTAATTCCAAAGCGGTGTGCCTCGTTACGTAAATGCTGAATAATTTTTAATGTTTCAGATTTTTTATCCAAATACAGCGGTATCGAATCGCCTGGATAAAACAATTCTTCTAAACGTTTGGCAATTCCTATAATGGCAATTTTTCCTCTTAATCCTAATACTTCTAAACTTTTTAAAGCAGCACCTAATTGCCCTTTTCCTCCATCAATAATAATCAAATCGGGCAATGATTCACCTTCTTCTAATAAACGACGGTATCTTCTGAAAACAACTTCTTCCATCGATGCAAAATCATTAGGCCCTTCAACGGTTTTAATATTAAAATGTCGGTAGTCCTTTTTGCTTGGCTTGCCATCTTTAAAGACCACACAGGCCGCCACAGGATTTGTTCCTTGAATGTTCGAATTATCGAAACACTCAATATGTCGTGGTTCTTTACTCAATCGTAAATCCGATTTCATTTGTGCCATAATCCGATTGGTATGTCGATCTGGATCTACAATTTTCATTTGCTTCATCTGATCCATGCGATAATAACGGGCATTGCGTTCAGATAAATCTAATAATTGCTTTTTATCTCCTAACTTCGGAGTGGTAATTTTTAGACCCTCGCCTAAATCTACTTTAAAGGGTACAATAATTTCTTTGGCATACAATTTAAAGCGTTCGCGTAATTCAACAATTGCCAAGGTAAGCAGTTCATCATCGGCTTCTTCTAATTTCTTTTTAAGTTCTAAAGTATGCGAACGAATCACAGCGCCGTTTTTTATTTGAAGCATGTTGATATACGCACTGCCTTCGTCTGAAATAATTGAAAATACATCAACATTTGAAATTTTTGGATTTACCACCGTTGATTTTGCCTGATAATTCTCTAACAAATCAATTTTTTCTTTCATTTTCTGCGCTTCTTCAAACCGCATTTCTTCAGCATATTTCATCATTAGCGATTTAAATTCACGAATATTTTCTTTAAAATCGCCTTTTAAAATCGCTCTGATTGCCTGAATTTTACGTAAATACTCCTCTTCGCTTTCCAACCCTTCACACGGCCCCAAACAATTACCTATATGAAACTCTAAACACACTTTGTATTTTTCATTACGAATGTTTTGGGGCGATAAATCGTAATTACAAGTGCGCAAAGGATACAGTTCTTTAATTAAATTTAAAAGGGCATGCATCAACTTACCGCTGGTATAGGGTCCAAAATATTCTGAACCGTCTTTTATAACATTTCGAGTAGAAAAAACTCTTGGAAATCGTTCATTTTTTATGCAAATCCAAGGATACGTCTTATCATCTTTTAGTAAAATATTGTATCGAGGTTGTAAGTTTTTAATTAAGCTGTTTTCTAACAACAAGGCATCCATTTCCGTTTCAACAACTATGTGCTTAATAGTCGCGATTTTCTTTACTAAAACATTGATTCTTGCCGTATCGTGTTGTTTGTTGAAATAAGAACTTACTCGTTTTTTAAGATTTTTTGCCTTACCTACATATAATATTTTACTGTCTTTATCAAAATATTGATACACCCCTGGAGCGTCGGGTAAGGTTCTTAACTGAAGTTCTATAGTTGATTGCACACTCATTTTCATTTCCTTTCTACAAAGTTAATCTAAGATTTTATATTATCTTCGTTATATAACAGTATGTACACATTTTTATGGAGATATCCAATAGTGAATTTATTTTATTAGACAAAAATATCATTCCGGGCGAAACTAAAATCATCAACTTAAACATTGCCAAATTACATACAATGACCGAGTTGAACGTGCCCATCATTGTTTCTCGATCTATTTACGAGGGTCCAACGGTTTTGTTATCTGCAGGTTTGCATGGCGATGAATTAACGGGAATTGAAATTGTTCGACAGCTTATCCGACAAGGAATTAATTATCCGGCTTGTGGAACAATTATCTGTATTCCGTTAATCAATGTTTTTGGTTTTGTTAATCAAGATAGAGATTTTCCGGACGGACGCGATTTGAATCGTGTTTTTCCTGGATCAGCCAACGGATCATTAGCCAGCAGGTTTGCTTATAGCATTATGCAAGATATTATTCCGCAGGTTGATTATGTGATTGATTTTCACTCAGGAGGTCGCAGTCGTTTCAATGTACCTCAAATCAGGATCGAACCCAATAATGAAGAATTGGCAACACTTGCACATGCCTTTTCGGCTCCTTTTTTATTGTACTCAGAAAACATTAATGGATCTTTTCGCGAAGCTTGTGACCAATCAGGTGTAAAACACCTACTTTTTGAAGGCGGAAAAGCATTAGATATGGATAGCAGCGTGGTAGAAGCCGGCGTGCAAGGAACTATTCGCTTTTTAGATAATCTTAATATGTTGGGATCTGAATTTTCATCAGAAATTCCTGAACAACCAATGGTTCGCATTACTCATTCATCGTGGATTAGGGCACAATATTCGGGTTTATTCCACAATTTTGTTAGTAACGGAACGTATGTAAAAGAAGGAGAAGAAATAGGAAAAATAACCGATCCGTACGGCTTGGTTGAAGAATCGGTTTTAGCGCCAAACAATGGCTATATCATTTGTCAAAACCAAGCGCCCATTGTTTTTCAAGGAGATGCGGTTTATCATATATCAACAAAAATAGAAAATGACTAAAAACGAATTACGCAAAAAATACAAAATGTTACGAAGCGATCTTAGCTTGGAACAAATTGAAGATTTAAGTCTGCAAATTGCCAATGAATCGCTAAAACTCCCTATCTGGGATTTTGAAAATTACCATCTTTTTTTATCGATTCACGAACACAAAGAAGTACAAACCGATGCATTGCTACATATTTTACACGGAAAAGACAAAAACGTAATTGTTTCAAAGTCTGATTTTGAAACCCGCACAATGGAACATGTTTTATTGACCGATAATGTAACCATTAAAAAAAACGAATGGAATATTCCCGAACCACAAAATGGGTTTAAAGTAGCCGATGATAACATTGATGTAGTATTTGTTCCACTATTAGCTTACGACGTTTTTGGAAACCGCGTGGGTTATGGCAAAGGTTTTTACGATTTGTTTTTATCAAAATGCAAACCAAACGTTGTAAAAATAGGTTTGTCGTTTTTTGATCCCGAGCCTATTATTACAAATATTTTTTCAGAAGATATACGGCTCGATTATTGTATTACACCAACAAATACAATAAAGTTTTAATCTATGAAAAAGTTATTTTTAGGCAGAACAGCACGTTATTTAGGCATATTTATGATCCTTATGGCGTTTTCGTTATCACTAACAAGTTGCGTAGTACACACACCTTCATCGCATCGCACTACACATAAACGCATACCGCCCGGACAGCATAAAAAACTACATGGCGATAAATCGGCAAAGCGCTATACACCAAAAAAACAAAAGAAACATCCTAAAAAAACGGGTAAGCCAAACGGCATGAAGAAAAATAATCACAAACACGGAAGATAATTCCGTGTTTTTTATTAACCTATATTAAGCACAATAAACATTAGGCTTCTTATCTTTGTAGTACAAAAACAAAACAAACTATGGAATTAATAAATGCATTAAACTGGAGATACGCTACAAAAAAAATGAACGGAGAACAAGTTGCAGATGACAACGTGCAACAAATTGTTACAGCAGCACATTTAGCACCTACTTCATCGGGTTTACAACCTTTCGAAATTATTGTTGTAAGTAACAAAGAATTAAAAGAAAAGATACAACCAATAGCATACGGACAATCACAAATTGTTGATGGATCTCACCTATTAATTTTTGCTTCATGGGATAAATATACCGATGAACGTATAGATGGTATTTTTGACCATATGAATACTGAGCGTGGGTTGCCACTAAACACAACCGATGAATACAAAGCTACATTAAAAGCACAATTATTAGGCATGCCCCAAGAGCAACAAGCAGCGCATACAGCAAAGCAAGCGTATATAGGTTTTGGTACCGCTATTGCTGCTGCAGCTATGTTAAAAGTAGATGCTACACCAATGGAAGGTTTTGTAAACAATGATTTAGACGAATTATTAGGATTAAAAGCAAAAGGATTAAAATCGCAAACTATATTAGCATTAGGTTATCGAGCTACAGAGGGTGATTGGTTACAAGGAATGAAAAAAGTGCGTCAGCCAAAAGAAAAATTTGTTACCGAAATTAAATAAAACGGTTTTTAAATACATTATAAAGTGGTTAGGAAAAATCCTAACCACTTTTATTTTATACACAAAATATTAGTTGTGAATGATACAACCCCGATGATTGAGTTTTAGAATCACAAAAAATTTTATCTTTACCTAAAAACAAAACAATATGAACTATATTACAGAAATACTTATTTTACTGTTTTTGGCGGTTACTTTTTTACAATCGGGTTACGATAAAATAATTGATTGGAAAGGAAATGTTGGGTGGTTAAAATCGCATTTTGCCAATACCTTTTTAGGCGATAAAGTACCTTTTTCGTTAGGAATTATCTTGATTCTAGAAATTATTGCAGGAATTTTAGCTTTGGCAGGCATTTGGTTTTTATTTAACGATTGTAAGGAAATTGCGTTATACTCGGCAATTGTTTCTTCTATTACACTGTTATTGCTACTTTATGGTCAGCGTATTGCCAAAGATTACGACGGTGCCCGCACTATTATAATTTATTTTATCCCGACAATATTTTTAGTTTTTATATTGAAATAATATTATTTGGCACACTAATTGATTAATCGATATAAGTTATGAAAAGGAAAATTTATTTTGGTTAGTTTAGTTGTAAAAAGTCCCGCATTTGCGGGACTTTTTAGTTATCAAATACCTTATTTCTTATTAATTTCTACTCATTAACAAACGTAATACATACCAAAACAACAACATTAATGAGGCAAATAAAGACAATGCTGCCGCAATATATTGGTTGGTACCAAATTGGTTTTTAATTTGATGTGTGTTGTATAAAATTGATCCCGATGCTAAAACAATCATACCTATTGAGAACCACAAACCTAAATCAAAATCAAACAACATTCCGGCAACGATTGCACCTATTGCTACGAAAAATCCGATCGCTAAAATGCTGCGTAGAAATGAAAAATCGGCTTTGGTACTAAAAACCACAAACGTCAACCCTAAAAACAAACTTCCTGTGATAATTGCTGCCTGAGTTAATAATTCGTAACTACCTGTGTAATAAATAGCAATGTAAAGTATTGGTACAAAAATCAACGCTTCGGCAACTATGTATAAAAAGTAACCTAAATATTGTTTAGATAAACTGCTGTTGTTATATGCCATTTTTTGGGCAATGTAGGTAACGCCCATAAAGCCACCTAATAATACCAACCACAAATAGCCCTGTGTTAAACTTAACATGAAATCAACTAAAGGATCAATTCGTAAAAAAAGGGCTTCTAAAATTACAAATGCTACCAAACCTAAAGCTAAATTTAAATACGTTTTTTTATAAAATGTAGCTTGTTCTTGTTTTGTTGCCTGTGCGGCTAATTGGAATGCTTCCATAAAATTTATTTTAGTTGAATATTTAAAGATAAAAAAAGATTTCTTTTTGAGCAGAAATCTTATTTAAAAACTTTTTTATTGAAGACAATGAGTAAACCAACACCTACTGAAATAGCTACATCGGCTACATTGAAAATAGCGTTGAAAAAGGTAAAATACTTTCCGCCCCATATAGGCAACCAATCTGGCAAATATCCTTTCCAGATGGGAAAATAAAACATATCTACCACTTTACCATGAAACCACGTGCCGTAAGGCTGATCATTAAATAAAGTAGCTACCTGACCGTGACTATCGTTAAAAATGACTCCGTAAAAAACCGAATCAATGATATTACCCACCGCGCCTGCTAAAATAAGTGCAATAGCAACAATTAATATTTTAGAGCTATGTTTTTTAACAGAATCACGTAACCAATATAAAATTCCGGCAACAGCAACAATTCTAAACGAGGTTAACAACAACTTGCCGTAATTACCTGGAAGTTCTACCCCCCAAGCCATTCCATCGTTTTCTATGAAATGAATACGAAACCATTCCCACCCATTAACTACAATATAATCATCGAGTGCAAAATTTGTTTTGATATATATTTTTGAAATTTGATCGATTATGATGACTACAATCGCTAAAAATAAAGCCTTATTGAACGACATATTATGCAAAAATTTTGCACAAATGTAAGGTATTTAAAACAAAAAACGCTCTTAATTAAGAGCGTTTTAGTAATTAACGTTGTTGTAATTTGGCTTCCATACTCATAGTAGCATGCGGCACCAATTTTAAACGGTCTTTTTCAATAAGCTTACCGGTTACACGACAAATACCATACGTTTTGTTTTCTATACGCACTAAAGCGTTACGCAAATCGCGTAAAAATTTTTCTTGGCGTGTTGCTAATTGCGAGTTCGCTTCTTTAGAAAGCGTTTCGCTACCTTCTTCAAACGCTTTAAATGTAGGCGATGTATCATCAGTACCATTATTTAAATCGTTCATATAAGCACTTTTAATCAAATCTAAATCTGCTTGTGCTTTCTCTATTTTCTTTAAGATAATTTCTTTGAATTCAGCTAAATCAGCATCTGAATATCTTACTTGTACATTTTCTTTTTCCATAACTAATCTTATTATTTTGAAACACTAATTTTGGTTATTATATCATCAAATTCAATATCTGTACCATTTTGTAAATCTTCAACAAAATCAAGCGATTCAGTTAATGTTTCTGCCTTAATGTATTCTAAATTTGCCTTAACAGCTTCTTCGATAATTGAATTTTCTTGTATTTGAACTTTTACTTTATCGGTAACTTCGAATCCTGAATCTTTACGGATGTTTTGAATTCTGTTTACCAATTCGCGTGAAATTCCTTCTTTTCGCAATTCGTCGGTAATGGTAATATCTAAAGCAACGGTAATTCCATTTGCATTGGCTACCAACCATCCTTCGATGTCTTGTGATGAAATTTCAACATCTTCATTTGTTAATTTAACGCTATTTCCTAAGATTTCCAACGAGATTTCGTTATTTTTCTCTATTTCACTGATTTGCTCTTGTGAAAAATTCTGAATTGCTTTTGCTACATTGCCCATTTCTTTACCAAAACGCGGGCCTAATGCTTTGAAATTCGGCTTAATTTGTTTTACCAAAATTCCCGATGCATCACTTAACAATTCTACTTCTTTCACATTTACTTCTGCCATGATTAAATCGGCAACTGCCTCAATTTCTGCCTTTTGATTTGCATCTAAAACAGGAATCATTACTTTTTGTAACGGCTGGCGCACTTTAATCATTTCTTTCTTACGCAATGATAATACTAAAGACGATACGATTTGCGCTTTTTGCATCTTACTTTCTAACGACTTATTAACAATTTCATCGTTGTACTTTGGAAAATCTGCCAAATGTACCGATTCAAATGATTCTTTCTGTGTTGCTTGCGTTAAATCTTTGTAAAGTCTGTCCATAAAGAACGGCGCAATTGGTGCTGAAAGCTTCGCAACCGTTTCTAAACAGGTATATAAGGTTTGATACGCTGCAATTTTATCTTGTGCATACTCGCCTTTCCAGAATCTTCTTCTACATAAACGCACGTACCAATTGGATAAATTCTCTTGAACAAATTCAGAAATTTCTCGTGCTGCGCGCGTTGGTTCGTAATCGGCATAGGCTTCGTCAACCGTTTGAATCAACGAATTTAGTTCTGATAAAATCCAACGGTCTATTTCCGGACGATCTTCTAATGGCACCTCATCTTCACTATATGTAAACCCATCGATATTTGCATATAAAGCAAAGAACGAATAAGTGTTGTACAATGTTCCGAAGAATTTACGACGCACTTCGGTAATTCCGTCTAAATCGAATTTTAAGTTGTCCCAAGGATTGGCGTTCGAAATCATGTACCAACGCGTAGCATCAGGTCCGTGTTCTGCCAATGTTGTAAATGGATCTACGGCATTACCCAAACGCTTCGACATTTTTTGTCCGTTTTTGTCTAATACTAATCCGTTTGACACCACGTTTTTATACACTTTTTGTCCGAATACTAATGTTCCGATAGCGTGTAATGTATAAAACCAACCACGTGTTTGATCGACTCCTTCTGCGATGAAATCGGCAGGAAATGACTCGTTTCCGTCGATCATTTCTTTATTTTCGAATGGATAATGCCATTGTGCATAAGGCATTGAACCTGAATCGAACCAAACATCAATTAAATCGGCTTCGCGTTTCATTGGTTTTCCTGATGCTGAAACCAATACGATATCATCGACCACATTTTTATGTAAGTCGATTTTATCATAGTTTGTTTCGCTCATATCGCCAACTACAAATCCTTCGAATGGATTATTGGTTTGAACACCCGCAGCAATCGATTTTTGAATTTCGGCAACTAATTGTTCTACCGAACCAATGATGATTTCTTCGGTTTTATCTTCGGTTCTCCAAACTGGCAATGGAATTCCCCAATAACGTGAGCGTGATAAGTTCCAATCATTGGCATTTTTCAACCAGTTTCCAAAACGACCTTCTCCGGTTGCTTTAGGTTTCCAATTGATTTGTTCGTTCAATTCGAACATTTTATCTTTAACTTCCGTTACCTTGATGAACCAAGAATCTAACGGATAGTATAAAATTGGCTTGTCTGTTCTCCAACAATGTGGATAACTGTGCACATATTTTTCAACCTTAAAGGCTTTGTTTTCTTCTTTTAAACGGATGGCAATCTCTACATCAACTGATTTTTCAGGAGCTTCACCTTCGTTATAGTATTCGTTTTTAACGTATTTACCCGCCATGTCGCCCATTTGAGCCACAAATCGACCTTGCAAATCTACTAATGGCACGGCATTTCCGTTTTCATCTAAAACCAACATTGGCGGCACACCTGCATCTTTAGCCACCTTGGCATCATCGGCACCAAACGTTGGCGCTGTGTGAACGATACCTGTACCATCTTCGGTAGTTACGAAATCACCAGGAATTACTTGGAACGCTTTATCGGCATCTTCGTAAGGCAAGGCGTAAGGCAATAATTGCTCGTAACGAATACCCACTAAATCAGCTCCTTTGCATTCTGCAACCACTAGGTAAGGGATTTTTTTATCACCTTCGTTGTAGTTGGTTAATTCTTCTTCTGATTCTACAGCGAAGTATTTACCTGCAAATTGTTTTGCGACTAAAGGTTTACCCAAAATCACGTTTATAGGTTGATTGGTGTATTGGTTGAATGTTTTTACCAACACATAATCAATTTTTGGACCAACAGTTAATGCGGTATTACTTGGTAAGGTCCACGGTGTGGTTGTCCAAGCCATGATGTCGATGGGTCCAAATCCTTTTAAAAAATCAGGTAACGATTCTTCAATGGTTTTGAACTGCGCTACAATGGTGGTATCGGTAACATCGCGGTACGAACCCGGCTGGTTTACTTCGTGCGAAGATAACCCAGTTCCTGCTTTTGGAGAATACGGTTGAATGGTGTAGCCTTTGTACATTAGCTGCTTGTCATAAATTTCTTTTAACAACCACCAAACCGATTCCATATATTTTGGTTTATAGGTAATATACGGATCTTCCATATCTACCCAATAACCCATTTTCTCAGTTAAATCGTTCCATAAATCGGTATAACGCATTACGGTTCGTTTACACGCTTCGTTATACTCTTCAATCGAAATTTTGGTTCCGATGTCTTCTTTGGTAATGCCTAATTCTTTTTCGGTACCTAATTCAACAGGTAAACCATGGGTATCCCAACCTGCTTTACGCTTAACTTGGAACCCTTTTTGCGTTTTATATCGACAAAAAATATCTTTAATAGCACGAGCCATCACGTGGTGAATACCGGGTTGACCGTTTGCTGAAGGTGGTCCTTCAAAAAACACAAACGGTTGATTGCCTTCGCGAGAAGTAACCGACTGTTCAAAAATAGATTGCTCTTTCCAGTATGCCAATACTTCGTTGGCTATGTTAGGTAAATTCAATCCTTTATATTCTGTGAATTTGGTGCTCATGGTACTGTTTTTTAATTCAATGTGCGAATTTAATGAATTTAGGTTAAACAAATCGCATTTTTAATTTTTTGGGTAAATAAAAAAAGCAATCCTTTTTTGATTGCTTTTAAATGATGTATTATTTGGATATTAGTTTTTTACGAATTTTTGAGTACTGCCTGCAACACGTAATACATAAGAACCTTTTTGCAATGTACCAACATTAATTTGTGCTTCGTTAGTATTATTCAAAGTACCTTTTAAAACTTCACGACCCATTAAATCATACACTGAATAAGGTTTGTTAACCGCATCAGAAAATGTTAAATTTAACACATCATTTGCAGGATTGGGAAACATAGTAAACACTACTTTTTCCTGGTCTTTCACAGATAACGGGTTTACTGCAAAACGGTAAACAGTGTTTGTAGGAATAATTGCATTTAAGTCTGTAGGCTCATCATTAATATTTATTGTTTCAACATACATTGGATTAGCCACCGTACCATCAATATAACCTAAACGATAATCGGTATCACTTTCATACAAAAAGCCTGAAGAAGATATTCCCACTTCATTTAATTGATTTTTATTAGTTATATTATTTGGTCCAATGTGAAATTCTATGCTTTTATCAGCTTCATAAAACCATATTTGATAATTACAATATAAAGTAGATATAGCACTTGTTTGCATTTCGCTTTCCAAACCGGCATTTTTTAGTTCCAACTTTAAAATTCTATTTCCGGCTGTTCCATCTGTTTTATAAGAAATTGGGGATTGAGAAACACCTACCCCTGA
Source organism: Myroides sp. (assembly GCA_018384465.1). Taxonomy (GTDB): domain Bacteria; phylum Bacteroidota; class Bacteroidia; order Flavobacteriales; family Flavobacteriaceae; genus Flavobacterium. Next base: position 20,802 of record JAHAYQ010000012.1, read on the forward strand.
AAAATTACGATCAACAGGCAACACACTTATTGGAAAAAACATAACAAAGGGGTCGTCTGTAGCATCGTCATTAGCAAATATAAACTGGTATTCAGCGAAGCCAAAATCTAGATAGTCAACCCCAAAAATATCTATTGCAAAAGAACTTACAAAAGGACCATATTCCGGTTCTTGCCATACCTGTCCGTTATTCATACTGGTAGCTCCTGTAAGATCAGTATACGTAGCCGTACTTTGTGAAAAAGTATAATAATCTTGTGCGTTAACCACAACTGCCGACAATAACAACCCGGCTAACAAAGTAATTTTTTTCATATTCTTAATATTTTTCGCACAAAGATACCCGAAGTTTTCACAATCTAAGATGCTAAACACTTATTTAACACTCTATTATAAATGATTAAATATGAAGAATTTTGTAGACCATTTATAATGTAAACCATTAACTTTGCAGACAAATAAAAACCTGTATACCTTTCAAGCAAATGGTATACAGGTTTTACAAAAAAGATGTACATGTTTTGCTTAAAAGCAGTACACCTTTTTTAAGGGTTACTTTTTATACTTTTCGTAAGTAAGGGTTTTAACCATATCTTTTAAATCGTTACCAGGCTTAAACTGTATTTTTGCCGTTTTAATTAATTTCGCATTAAAAGCCTGTTCGGTTTCAGCACCTTCACTGTTAAGTGTTAAACCAAACGACCCAAAATCACCAAAGCGTACTATTTTACCATTACTTAAATGGCGTGATAATACTTTCATTAAATCGTTTAAAACTGCCATAACATCGGTATCGCTTACCGTGGTACTGCCTTGTGCAATTTCCTTACTTAAATCGCGAAAACTTATTTCGCCATCGCTTTTTGCTGTGGCATACCATTTTTTTGGTGCGGTCGCATTCATTGGATTGTGCTTTTCCGCTAAAGTGTACTTAACTGGCATAATAACAATATTTTAAATTTACTTTAAATATAAAAAAATATTATTTACGTTTGCAAAAAAATTCTAAACAAACACCTTTTTATGAAAAAACTTAACTGGTTGCTAATCACAGCAATCACCTTATTGTGGGTAGCATGTAGTGAAGACAACATAGCAACCACTACTGAAGAAACAATACCGGAAAAAACTTTGGCACAACGAACCGCTGGTAACAACCCTTACAATGTAGATAACATGAAGCTTGCCTATCAGTATTTAATAGAGCAAGGCAGGTTAAACCCTGCAATGTTTCCCGGGTTTGAAGTACGTACCACACATAAATACGTAAAGCTAAAACCCGCTACCTTAGAAGAAGAAGACCAA
>JAHAYQ010000013.1 GCA_018384465.1 Myroides sp.
CGTAACTGGGTTTTAGGTTTAACCGTTGTTACGGGTAAAGGCGACATCCTTCGTTTAAACAAAGGCATGATTAAAAACGCAACAGGTTATGCGCTTCAACATTTATTTATTGGTGGTGAAGGGACTTTAGGTTTAGTGACTGAAGCGGAAATTAAACTTGAACGTCAACCGCACGACTTACAAGTGATGGTATTGGGCGTTCCAGATTTTGACGCAATTATGCCTGTACTTCATGCATTTCAAAAGAAAATTGACTTAACTGCATTTGAGTTCTTTGGTGAACTTGCGATGCAAAAAGTACTTGATCATGGTCATGTTCAACGTCCGTTTGAAACAGAATGTCCATTTTATGTATTGCTAGAATTTGAAGCGCCGTATGAACCAATTATGGATGCTTCAATGGAAATTTTTGAGCATTGCATGGAAGAAGGTTGGGTACTTGATGGTGTGATGAGCCAAAGCTTAGACCAAGTAGAAAGCTTATGGCGTTTACGTGAAGATATTTCAGAATCTATTTCACCATTTACACCATACAAAAATGACATTTCTGTGTTAATTACGCACGTTCCTGCGTTTATTAAAGAAATTGATGCAATTGTGTCTGAAAATTATCCAGACTTTGAAATTTGCTGGTTTGGTCATATTGGCGACGGTAACTTGCACTTAAATATTTTAAAACCTGAAAACTTAAGCAAAGACGAATTCTTTGCAAAATGTCAGGTGGTAAATAAATATGTGTTTGATACTGTGAAAAAATATGATGGTTCTATTTCTGCGGAACACGGTGTTGGTATGACGAAAAAGCCATACTTAGAATACACACGTACAGCAGAAGAAATTGAATACATGAAAGCGTTGAAACAAGTTTTTGACCCGAACGGTATTATGAACCCTGGTAAGTTATTCGACCTTTAATAGGTTTGAATTTCGGAATTTATACTTAGTTACAGAGTAACTATCGTGTAATTTTAAAAGGCATAGCATTATTGTGTTATGCCTTTTTTATATTGAGTATTAAAAAATGATGAAAAAATTATTCGTAATGGCAACATGCGTGGGGCTTTTGGCAGGTTGTGCAACAACTAAAGATTTGGTTTCTAAAGTGGGGACTTCTCATACACCGCTTGAGCAAGTTTTAAAAGCTCACCCAGATTTAAAAACTGAGCTAAATACGGTTGAAATTCGTCAGGTATTTAACCGTGTGGAATCGCCAAATGTGGCACAAGTGATGGTGTTGCAAGCAGGTTTAATGGATGATTCTGTGAGTGCGATTCGTACGACTTATAGTTTTAAGTTGCAGGATAAAGACTGGAAAGTTGTAAATAAGAAAGAAGAGTTTAAGTGTGCACGTGGTAAAAATACCAAGACTTTCCAAACCGCACTTTGTTCTTAATATTTGATTAAAATTTAATTGATTTTTAAGGTTTTATGCCTCATAAAAGCGTATCTGTTGATGCGCTTTTTTATTTTTGGGGTAAAAAATGAATGGTCGTAATAGAAATAAACCCTGTCATTGTGGTTCAGGTCAAAAATATAAAAAATGTCATATATTGATTGAGCAACATCTTGAAAGTGGCCAAGTAAAAAAACTAGAGATTCATGAATTGCAAAAAATATTCAATGAGACACTATACAAAGAAATTTGTGTTGCTTCAGATTTAAATACCTCAAAACAATGTACAGCAAAAATTATTAATGCTCATACTCTTACTAAATCTTTAAGTTTAGAGAAAATTGCCACTAATGGGCATGTATATGCTTTTAAAAATAAAGATTTATTTTCATTTTTTAAAGGTAATGGTGTCATAACACTTAAAAAAATTGGTATTCGAACAGCTTCAACTTTTAAAGGGTTTTGCTCTTATCATGATGATTATTTATTTAGCTCAATAGAGAAAGAAAATTTTGAATTATCAGAAAAACAAGTGTTAGCTCTATTTTATAGAAGTTTTGCACTTGAATATTATAAAAAGAAATCAATAGTAGATAATGCTAGAAAAAGCTTTGAACCATTATTAAAAAACTTCAATCTATATAATATTGATCATGGATCGAAGACATTGATAGCTAATTTGAAAAGAGCAAAACTTGATTTTGAAGATATGATACGAATTAATGAGGAAATAAAAAGGTTTTGGAATATAAAAAATAAAACAAATATTCAGACTTATGCACTTAAGGTAGCTAATGGAATTCCATTCGTTTGCACAGGTCTTTTTGCTATTTATAAGGATATTAAAGGAAATATTATCCAAGATATATATGATTATGATTTGCCTAATTTAGAGTATATGTCTTTAAATATTTTTTATTCCAAGGATGGTGCAGGATGGTTGGTATTAAATTGGCTTAAAGAAAAAAATTCAATTAATGAATTGTTTGTAGAGCAATTGAAAGAATTTAGTATTGAAGAGCAAATTAATATTCTAGGTAATCTTATGATTTTATATACGGAAAATGCTTATTTTTCTGTAGATTACGTAGATAATATGGATGTGCATAAAAAAGAGAATATAGAACAAACGTTCAATAACACTCTAAGAGGTATCTTTGATTCTTTGACGAAAGATAGTTTTGAAATAAAGATCGAAAAAGCAGAAGTTAAGTTTTAGAAACTATTCTTAAACAATCGGTATAAAGACAACAAAATTTCGCTCTGCTACAATACACCTACTCATCCCAAGGTGTATTGGCATGAGCAAAATCTCATAGCAAAAACCAACGAAATAAACATCTCGTGAATACGATGTTAATCTAAGCCTAAAAATAGGCAACAACCCAAAACTTAAAACCAATATACAGTGTTTGTCATTGGGCGGAAGCTTATCTCCCTGAAAATAGATGTGGTCCAGACAAGCCAATAACCACACGTAGAAATAAATGCAAAATATACA
>JAHAYQ010000018.1 GCA_018384465.1 Myroides sp.
AGACGAACTTATTCGCGACAGAAATCCTAATAGTCCATGGACAGGCGATATAGTTTCCATGAAAACAAGAGGTGTGTTTGTAAACTTTACGTTTCATTAAAAGTAACTTTAATATTTTAGATACAAAAAAATCCTGCAGTGTAATTTAACTTGCAGGATTTTTCTTATTGTTCTTGAAATACTTTTCAATCATTCCTTTTAAACTCACTTAATATAATAGCAGTTGCTGTTGCAACATTTAAACTTTCGGTTTGTTGTAATTTTCCAAAACGCGGAATGGCAATTTTAGAGGTTACTAAACGCGCTATTTCTGTTGATATACCATTTGCTTCGTTCCCCATAACAATAATTCCATCCGTTAACAGATCGGTTTTATAAATATTGGTACCGTCCATAAACGTCCCGTAAATTGGCTCCTTGGTATTTTGTAAAAAAGTAGTTAAATCGGTATAATGAATATTCACTCTCGTAAGTGACCCCATAGTAGCTTGCACTACCTTAGGGTTGTATATATCAACTGTTTCTTTACTGCAAATAAGATCATCAATACCAAACCAATCGCACAAACGAATAATTGTTCCAAAATTTCCAGGATCACGCACATTGTCTAACGCAACTTTTAACCCTTTGTTATTAGGCTGTTTTGGTGTCATCATTTCAAACAAAGCCAAACACTCATTAGGTGTGGTTAAAGAAGATATTTTCTTTAATTCATCAGTAGAAATTTCAGTAACATACTCCTTCCCTATTTTAAAGTCTAATGTGGAATTGGTATAGATCTGAATAAGTTTTAAATTTGATTGTAAAAGTTCATTAATCACTTTAAATCCTTCTGCAACGAAAACATTATTTAAATCGCGGTACTTTTTTTGTTTTAATTGCGTTATATATTTGATTTGGTTTTTAGTAAGCATTCGTAAAAAGTTGTAATTTTACCCGTTGAAACTGTTATGATCTTGAAAAATAATTTATCAAAAGTACTATTTATTACTTTAATTTCCAGCTTTTTTTTGGCGTGTTCTTTAACCAAACGTGTTCCAAACAACGAGCGCTTGCTCATGAGTAATGAAATTTTTGTAAACGATCAGGCAGAAAGCAAGGAAACTTTAACCTCACAACTTTACCAAAAACCTAACAGTAACATTTTAGGCTATCGTTTGCGGTTGCACTTGTACAATATGGCAAAGGTAAATCCCGATTCAAGTTACCAAGCTTGGTTGGATAGACACCCTAAAAACGAACGATTTCTAACTCATTTACTTTCTGCAAAACAAGTAGACCGTTTGGGTACATCGTTCTTTGTATCAGGTTTAGGAAGAACGCTAAAAGACTTGGGCGAAGCACCTATTATTTACAATCAAGAACGTACCAATAGATCTCTTATCCGTTTAAAAAATCATTTTTTTAACCAAGGTTATTTTAATACAAAAGTTTCCTATCAGGCAGACAGTCTGCAATCAAAAAAAATAAATATCACTTATAACGTACAAACAGGCAAACCCTATGTGTACGATAGCATTGCCGTAACCGTACATTCGCCCGAATTAGATTCGTTATACAAAACCAACCGCCGACAAAGTTTATTAAAAAAGAACGATCAGTATAATGCAACAAAATTAGATGAGGAACGTGAACGGATTACTTCTTTTTTTAGAAATAACGGAGCTTACGATTTTCAGAAAACTTATATTAACTATGAAATTGATACGCTTAAGAACACTCATAAAGCAGATATCTATTTAAATATCGATAATAAAAACATAAAAGAAGGAGATAGTTTAAGAACAGAACCCTTTAAATTGTATAAAATAAGCGAAGTAAATATTTTTACTAGCAATACATCGGAAAATGTACAAACAATAACCGATTCTGTTCAATACAAAAACATTAATATTTATAGTAAAGGAAAGCTTAATTACAAACCCAAAGTTTTAAACAATGCTGTTTTTATTGCTAAAGATGGTTATTTTTCTGATATGCGAAGATTAATCACCTCAAGATCGTTAAGCAATTTAAAAGTTTTCAATTACCCTACTATAGAATATATTCCTGATACCCGAGACAGTTTAGGCAAATCATTAATAGCAAACATTACTTTAAATCCTAAAGCACGGGCAGTACTTTATCCATCTATAGACGTAACACACTCAAATATCCAAGATTTTGGTATTGAAGGTAGTTTAGGATATGCCTTTAACAATGTTTTTAAAGGAGCCGAAGTTTTAGACATTAGCATTCGTGGAAACATTGGTTCATCATCTACCAAATACCGTAACAACAAAAATACTTTTTTTGACATTTTAGAATATGGAGCCGATATAAAGTTAACTATTCCGCGCTTTCTGTTTTTTTCTAATAAAATCGATCGTTTAGTAGACCGTACTTCTTTTCCCAATACCACCTTAAGTGCAGGTTTCTTTAATCAACAAAACATTGGATTAGACAAACAAAACCTTACCGGAATCTACAACTATTCTTGGTCGCACAAACGTAGAAACACCATAAGCATTGATGTGTTGAATTTACAATTTGTACGAAACATGAACCCTGATAACTATTTTAAAGTTTATCGATCATCATACAACAAATTAAACAGCATTGCCTTAGTTACCAACACTAACCCTGATTATTTAGACGAAAACGGAAATCTTACTATAGCCGAAGGCGGTGCTGATGCTTTTATGCACGATGTATTAAATGGAAACACTAACATTTCAACCAACAGCAACGAATACCAATCAATTCGAAGCATCTCAGAACGTAAACAGCGTTTAACCGAGAACAACTTAATCATGGCCAGTAATATTGTGTACACCTACTCTACCCGATTTAATATGAACGATCAAGATTTTTTCACCGTGCGAACAAAAATTGAATCGGCAGGAAATATACTCAATGCCATAGCCAGATCCAACAAAAAATATAACGATAACGACAAGCTCACTGTTTTAGACGTAGCCTATTCACAATATATTAAAGGCGAGATTGATTTGGTTAAGTATTTTGATTTTGGCAACAAAAATGTTTTAGCCTTAAGAGCTTTCGGTGGAATTGCTATTCCCTATGGCAATAGCGATAACATTCCTTTTTCTCGTAGCTACTTTGCTGGTGGATCTAATGACAACCGCGCATGGCAATCATATCGCTTAGGACCGGGACGAAGTGGAGCTGTAAACGACTTTAACGAGGCAAATATGAAATTAGCCTTTAACGCAGAATACCGTTTTAATGTCGCCGGACCATGGAATATGGCTGTTTTTGCTGATGCTGGAAACATTTGGAACGCATTAGATAACGTCACTGATGAAGAAATGACATTTAAAGGTTTTAAATCGCTACAAGACATCGCCTTAGGAACAGGATTTGGCGTGCGTTATGATTTCAACTTTTTTGTAATACGTTTAGATGCAGGTTTTAAAACCTATAATCCGGCAAATGAACCAAACCGTAAATGGTTTAAAGAATGGAATTTAAGTAAAACGGTTTTAAATGTCGGAATTAATTATCCGTTCTAATAAAATTACTATTTTTGTAAACTAAATAACACTCAAATTAAAACACATACATTTTTAAATATGGCACACAATATTAAGCCAGGTGTTGCAACTGGCGATCAAGTTCAAGAAATATTTAATTACGCAAAAGAAAAAGGTTTTGCCCTACCGGCAGTAAACGTTACCTCATCAAGCACTATAAACGGTGTAATGGAAACAGCTGCTAAATTAAACGCACCGGTAATTATTCAATTTTCTAACGGTGGTGGTTTGTTTATGGCAGGTAAAGGCTTAAGCAATGAAAACGAACGTGCTGCTATTGCAGGATCTATAGCCGGAGCAAAACAAGTACACGAGTTGGCGGAATTATACGGTGCTACCGTAATTTTACATACCGATCACTGTGCTAAAAAATTACTTCCTTGGATTGATGGTTTATTAGATGCAAGTGAAAAATTTTATGCCGAAACAGGTAAACCATTATTTTCTTCACACATGATTGACTTATCAGAAGAACCAATTGAAGAAAACATTGCCATTTCTAAAAAATATTTAGAACGTATGAGCAAAATGGGAATGACCTTAGAAATTGAATTAGGTATCACAGGCGGTGAAGAAGACGGAGTTGATAATACCGGTGTTGATTCATCTAAACTTTATACGCAGCCAGCTGAAGTAGCCTATGCTTATGAAGAACTAATGAAAGTATCTCCTCGTTTTACTATCGCTGCAGCTTTTGGAAATGTACACGGAGTATACAAACCAGGCAATGTAAAATTAACGCCAATCATTCTTGATAATTCACAAAAATACGTTCAAGAAAAATTCAATACACAAAGCAATCCTGTTGATTTTGTTTTTCACGGAGGATCTGGCTCGTCATTAGAAGAAATTCGCGAAGCTATATCGTACGGCGTAATTAAAATGAATATCGATACCGATTTACAATTCGCTTTTACCGAAGGTGCACGCGATTATATCCTTTCTAAAAAAGACTACTTAATGGCACAAATTGGCAATCCAGAAGGCGACGATGTACCTAACAAAAAATATTACGACCCACGCAAATGGATTCGTGAAGCTGAATTAACCTTTAACACGCGTTTAGAACAAGCATTTGCCGACTTAAACAACGTTAACACACTATAACAATAACAAGCGTTTAAGAATTCTTAAACCCTACAAATTAAACTAAATAATATGGCTTGGTTTAAAAGAAAAGAAAAAGGAATTACAACTCCTACTGAAGATAAAAAAGACACACCCAAAGGCTTGTGGTATAAATCGCCAACAGGAAAAATTGTAGAATCGGAAGAGTTAGCCAAAAACCTGTGGATTTCTCCCGAAGATGATTACCACGTACGCATTGGAAGTACAGAATATTTTGAAATCCTTTTTGATGACAACAAATACAAAGAATTATTTGGATCAATCACTTCTAAGGATCCTTTAAAATTCGTTGATACTAAAAAGTACAGCGAACGTTTAAAAGATGCTAAAGACAAAACCAAGTTAAAAGATGCCGTTCGCGTAGCAGTTGGTAAATCTAAAGGTGCTGAATTAGTGGTAGCTTGTATGGATTTTGCTTTTATTGGTGGATCGATGGGATCTGTGGTAGGTGAAAAAATTGCACGTGGTATAGATCATTCTATCAAGAACAACATTCCATTCATGATGATTTCTAAATCAGGAGGTGCCCGTATGATGGAAGCTGCTTTTTCATTAATGCAAATGGCTAAAACATCAGCAAAATTAGCTCAATTAGCCGATGCAAAAATTCCTTACATCTCTTTATGTACCGATCCTACTACGGGTGGAACAACTGCTTCGTATGCAATGTTAGGCGATATTAATATTGCCGAACCTGGTGCATTAATTGGCTTTGCTGGACCACGTATTGTAAAAGACACTACAGGAAAAGATTTGCCAGAAGGTTTCCAAACGTCAGAGTTTTTATTAGAGCATGGTTTCTTAGATTTTGTGGTACACCGCAAACAACTTAAAGACAAAGTAAATTTATATATAGATTTGGTATTAAACCAACCTCTACGATAGTAAAAGGCGCATTGCAACAGCAATGCGCTTTATTTTTGTAATATTTTGCTCAACAAAAAAACGTATTCCAAACAATATCAAAAACTTAGAAATTTATTACAAATTAGTCTTTTAAAAACATTGTAAAATAAAATAATCCTTATATATTTGCACTCGCAATAAGCCCTTAAGGCAACTTATTGCAAGTTCTTTGCTCGAGTGGTGGAATTGGTAGACACGCTGGACTTAAAATCCAGTGAGCAGTAATGCTCGTGCGGGTTCAAGTCCCGCCTTGAGTACAAATATATTCAAGACTTATAAATAGATTTAACTCCCGCTCGAGTGGTGGAATTGGTAGACACGCTGGACTTAAAATCCAGTGAACAGTAATGTTCGTGCGGGTTCAAGTCCCGCCTTGAGTACAAAATCCTGATTTTATCAGGATTTTTTGTTTTTAAT
>JAHAYQ010000039.1 GCA_018384465.1 Myroides sp.
TTAGAACACGAAGTTACAAGAAGAATACATAGTGACAATATGAAAGAAAATTTGATTCGCATCTTATAAAATTATTTAACGCCCGTGCTACCAAATCCGCCTGCACCGCGTTCTGTTGTTGATAATTCTTCTACTTCTACCCATTCCGCGCGTTCGTGCTTTGCAATTACCATTTGTGCAATGCGTTCGCCGTTTTCTACAACAAACGTTTCTTTAGAAAGGTTTGCAAGAATCACGCCAATTTCTCCGCGATAATCTGCATCTACTGTACCAGGAGAATTTAAACACGTAATTCCTTTTTTTAATGCCAAACCGCTGCGTGGACGTACTTGTGCTTCGTAACCAATTGGTAATTCCATAAATAAACCTGTTGGAATTAAGGCGCGTTCCATTGGCTCAATAACAATGGGTTGGGATAAGTTTGCACGTAAATCCATACCTGCCGAAGCAATGGTTTCGTAGCTTGGCAAGGCGTGTTGCGATTTGTTAATGATGTTTATTTTCATCTGTTCTTTTTTATTTGTTAATGGTCAGATGGAATGCTAAGTCCATATAAATTGGTTTGATAAATTTTTTAAACCAGCATTTTATCTTTTTAAAACGGATTTAATTATTCGCTGAATCATTACTTTTTCGTTGTAATAAATCAATCCCACGAAGATAAGAATGAATAAAATTCCGACGAAATAATTTTCTCTAAAATAGTAAAAGTAACCAAAAGATAAAATAGTTGCCAATCCTAAATACAGAGAAATAGCTTTTTTATCATACGGAATGGGATATGATTTTTGTCCCATAAAATATGAAATTAACATCATTACGGCATAAGCAATCAGTGTGGTTATGGCAGAGCCTAACAAACCTATTTTTGGAATTAAAATAATGTTCAGAAGCACAGTAACTACAGCTCCAATTATAGAAATATAGGCTCCAATTTTGGTTTTGTCCTGTATTTTGTACCAAACAGATAAATTAGTATAAATACCTAATAGTAAGTTTGCTAATATAATATAAGGCACAATTTCCATTGCAAACCAATATTCTTGTTTTGGTACGTAAAAAGTTTTGATAAAATCGGCAAAGACCACAATGAAAAGCATGGCTGTACTTCCAAATATCACAAAATATTTGGTAATGGCAGCATATTTAATAGGTGCATCATCATTCTTTGCATAACTGAAAAAGAAAGGTTCAATACCTAAGGAATATGCCATGCGGAATAAAACCATAAACACACCAATTTTGTATATAGCACCATAACTTGCCAAACCTAAGTCTTTAAAATTTTTAGGGAGTAAAATATCTAAAAAAACTTTGTCAAACGTTTCGTTCACCACAAATGCTAAACCTGCAATCATTACGGGAAAGCTATAAACAAGCATTTCTTTAAGTAGCTTTTTGTCGAATTTTAGTTTTAGTTGCAGATAATTTTTGGAAAGCAACACCAAGGTAAGAGCACTTGCCATGATGTTTGCTAAAAAAAGGTAACCAACCTGAAAATCAGAAATAAAATAAGTAGAAATTGTACTTGTTGGATGAGCTTTTAAATATTGTGGAATTGTATAAAGAAACAATACAGTTAAACCAGCGTTTATCAGTACATTTAAAATTTTTACAGCGCTGTACTTTATCGGACGTTGATCGGCTCTTAAAACAGCAAATGGAATAACAGCTAAGGTATCTAAAATTAAAATCCAAATCAGAAAACCAACCACAATAGGCGGAATCCCAAAATAAGCATCTATACTATCTTTAAAAAGATAAACTATTCCTAAAAAAACAGTACAAACAGTTATTAAAAACCATAAGGTGTTATTCACTACCTCTTTTTTATTATCGTGTTTGTTGTAAAATCGAAAAAAAGCAGTTTCCATTCCAAAAGTCAAAACTACATTAAAAAACATCATCCACGAGAAGATAAGCGTGTAGTCTTTATAAGCTCCAACGGGCAACCATTCTGTGTGATATGGGGTCATGAAAAAACCAATCATTTTAGGAACAACAGTTGCTATTCCGTAAATCAATGTGGTTTTGAATAAATTTTTATAAACGCTCAAAATAATTAGTTTTTAAAATAAATTGGATTTAAAAAACGTTCCACATCACTTTTAGGTAGTTTAATTACCGTTGTACCTTTAACGTAAGGCGCAATTTCGTACGGGTTGTAATGTAAAATCCAATGTGTGTTGGTTTGATAAAAATTCTCGGGTAATTTAAATTTGTTGTTTTCAAAGTTGAAACCAACGCTGTTTAAATCGCCTGAAATGTGTAATTGTTTCTTAAAAATATCTTCCGCATATTTTTCAAAGCCATTGTAATTCAGGAATAAATCTTTTTTAGGCAATTGTTTTCCAGTAGATGGATCAAAAAGAAATACTTTACAGGCTTGTAATCCATGAGCACCGCCCGTAAAAAGATAATAATCAAATACGAACTGATAGATTTTATTGGATATTGAACGATGGTTTGATTTAAAATTTGCTTCCCAAGCCAACGCATTTTCAGGATAGGTTAGGAAAACATCATCGTACTGCTTAATAAAATGCAAAGCTAGGGTGTCGTATGATTTGGTGGTTTTATTGTTTTGGAAGGATAGATTTTTATTCACAAAATCAAAAAGTGTTTGGTTTATGTTGTACGCAGGTTCTGTTGAACCCAAAGCAATAGGAATCTCTAAATGAACATAGGTGCAATTTCCTTCGGTACAATTTTTTTGTGTCTTGTAATCAATGGTTTTTGTGCTGAATTGCAAGGTCGATTCTTTTTTACTGCATCCCAAGCACAAGATCGATAGAAATATAAAATAGATTGTTTTCTTCATCGGGACATTTCTTCTTTTTAGCAAATCTATAAATTTTAGTCGGTTTAAAATGGTATCTTTGTTTGTAGATTATAAAAAGAGCTTAAATTATGAAATTCAATACCA
>JAHAYQ010000079.1 GCA_018384465.1 Myroides sp.
CCCATCAATCAAAATATTTTAAATACTTTTGTCTTAAAAGATATAGTAATGAAAATACCACCCTTCCTCCAAAAAGGCGACACCGTTGCCATGGTTTGTACTGCACGCAGTTTTATGAGCGATGAAGCCCAAGAGGCCGTTGCCCTTTTTAACCTATGGGGCTTACAAATTGTGTTTGGAGCTACCATTGATGTAAACGTAAACCAATTGGGTGGAACCGATGAACAACGTACCGACGATTTGCAACGTATGATGGATGATCCAAACATTAAAGCAATTTGGATTGCCCGCGGTGGTTACGGAACGGTGCGCATTATAGATCGCTTAGATTTTTCTACCTTTTTACGGCAACCTAAATGGATTATCGGCTTTAGCGACATTACCGTATTACATAGTCATATACATAATTTAGGCGTGGCTACTTTACATGCTATTATGCCTTATTCGGTACCTAAAGCGTTAGATACTGCGAAAGAAACGTTACAAAAAGCTTTGTTTGGCGAAGCATACGATTTTAAATTTGCTGCCGACAGCAGTAATAAAACAGGCGTGAGCGAAGGTTTATTGGTGGGTGGAAATTTATCTATTATATACAGTTTATTAGGATCGCCATCGGCTATTGACACAAACGGAAAAATACTTTTTCTGGAAGATTTAGATGAATACTTGTATCATATCGATCGCATGTTTTACAATTTAAAACGCAACGGTTGTTTAGAAAATCTAAACGGTTTAATTATTGGCGGCATGACCGATATGCACGACAACCAAATACCTTTTGGATACGATGTAAAACAAATTATTTTAGCTGTTTGTAAAGAATACCAATTCCCCATCTGTTTTAATTTTCCGGCGGGTCATATACCAGATAACCGTGCATTAAAATTAGGAAGTAAAGTAGAACTACAAGTTACAGCTGAACACGTACAATTAACATATAAATGATATGGCTACACACAACGAAACCGGATCAAAAGGTGAAAAATTGGCGCAAGAATATTTAATTGCCAACGGCTATAGTATTTTGGCAACTAATTACAGATATTTAAAAGCCGAAATTGATATTATTGCTTTAAAAAATGATACTTTGGCAATTGTAGAAGTCAAAACCCGATCATCAACTGATTTTGGCTCACCCGAAAGTTTTGTCAACAAGAAAAAAATCAAGCTTATTTTAGATGCCAGTAATGCGTATATTGCACAACACCATTTAGATTACAATGTAAGTTTAGATATTATTTCGGTTATTTGGGGCACCGAACCTACCGTAGAGCATATTGAAAACGCGTATTATTATTTCTGAAGTTTTTTCAAAAGATCCTTTAAAGTCCAAACATACACGCCTGCCGTTTTATTAAAAACCATTTGGTGCATCAAAAAACCTAAATCTTGTACTTTTATTGGTTGATATGTCTTTAACAAACCTACACCATTTAAAAATTTCAATAACTTTTCGCTCCACCGTTCTCCTAACCGATCGCTATTTGGTCTAATAAGTAAGCTTGGCTGAACAATATCTAATCGTTGAAATTGTAGTGCTTTCATAGCTTCTTCCAAAGCGCCTTTCATTTGACTATAAAAAATTTTAGATTTTGCCGACGCTCCCAAAGAAGACAACAATATAAAATGACTTACATTACTGAGCTTACACAATTCGGCAAACTTTAGCTGATATTCATAATCAACCAACCATTGAGCCTTTTTACTACCTGCTTGTTTTAAAGTTGTTCCCAAACACGAAATGGCAACATCTGCATTCATCACCGATTGATGTGTCGCCAATTCATCAAACAAAGTAATTATCTCGGTTAATTTATCATTCACAATTCCGGTAGATCTTCTAACAAAAATCACCACTTCGGTTATTTGCTCATTAGCTAACAAATACTTTAAAACAAAACTGCCGGTTGCTCCTGTGGCGCCAATCAATAATACCTTCATAATCAAAATTTAGCTCATCAATAATACAACTATTCTACATTTTTTTGTACCTTGTAAAGAAAAATTATGAATTCTTTTAGAACAGAATCAGATTTGTTGGGAGAATTGCAAGTACCAACCTCCGCTTATTATGGCGTACAAACCCAACGAGCCCTAAACAACTTTAAAATTTCTAATCATAAATTAAATCATTATCCCATCTTCGTAAAATCGTTAGCAATTGTAAAATTAGCAGCTGTTGAGACGAATTTTTCTTTAGGTTTGATTGAAGAACCTTTAAAAGATGTGATTGTAGCTGCGTGTTCTGATTTGATAGCAGGCAAGTACATAGATGATTTTCCAATTGATATGATACAAGGTGGCGCAGGCACATCGGTAAACATGAATGCCAACGAAGTAATAGCGAACATTGCCTTAGAAAAACTAGGGCACGAAAAAGGTGACTACCAATATTGCTCACCTAACGATCATGTAAATTTATCGCAATCTACAAACGATGCCTACCCAACGGCTTTAAAATTAGCCTTGTTTCAATCGTCTAAAAAAGTAACCGATGCGTTAGAAAAACTGTTTTTTTCGTTAGATCGCAAGGCAAAAGAGTTTGAACATGTAATTAAAATGGGACGAACACAATTACAAGATGCCGTACCCATGACCTTAGGTCAAGAATTTGAAGCTTTTGCTTATACCTTAAAAAAAGAAATTCCGTATTTACAAGAACATTCTTTTCAGTTTTTAGAAGTTAATATGGGCGCAACTGCTATTGGTACAGGGCTAAACGCTCCTAAAGGTTATGCGCAACTATGTACTGAAAAATTAGCTACTTTAATGAACGAACCGGTAAAGCTTGCGGAAAACTTAGTAGAAGCTACATCAGATACCAGTAGTTTTGTAGCTTATACGGGTGCTTTGAAAAAAATAGCCATTAAACTATCAAAAATATGTAACGATTTACGTTTGTTATCATCAGGTCCACGTGCTGGTTTATACGAAATTAATTTACCGGCTAAACAACCTGGATCTTCTATTATGCCTGGAAAGGTAAATCCAGTAATTCCTGAGGTGGTGAACCAAGTGTGTTTTAGAATAATAGGTAACGAAACCACTGTAAGCTATGCTGCCGAAGCAGGTCAATTACAGCTTAACGTTATGGAGCCTATCATTGCTTTAACTTTGTTTGATTCTATTGATATTTTAGCTAATGCCATTGATACCTTGCGTGTAGAATGCATAGAAGACATTACTGCTAATGTAGCGTATTTAAAGAACGAAGTACAAAATAGCATTGGTATTGTTACTGCTTTAAACCCTATTATTGGCTATAAAAACAGCACTAAAATTGCTAAACAAGCATTGGAAGAAAACCGAAGTGTGTACGATTTAATTTTAGAACACAACATTTTAACTAAAGAACAATTAGATACGTATTTAGATCCTAAAAACATGTTGAGTTCACATTAAAAACAATCCCCGAAATTTTCGGGGATTGTTTTTTAAAAGGTGTAACCTATTTTTAAATTTAATGAGGTATTTTTATTAATGTGTGGTGTATTAAATAACAAGTCATAATCAACCTCAACTATAAATGAGTTTAAAATTATCATGCCTAAACCGCTGTTAACACCCGCCGTAGATCGGTCTAAAGATATTGGATTAATTAACCAAGATTCATGAGGTGATAAAATTTCATGTTTTAAAGGATTATTAAACCCTACACCCGCTTTAACATAAAACGCAGTTTTATTTGATGATAAAAAATACTGTTTAGCGCCAAAAGCAATAAACAACGATTGGTAATTAACTTGATGATGCCAGTTTTCACGTACATAAGGTTCTATAAACTCTTTTTTTATAGTGTGTAATTTGGCATTTAGATAAAAACTTGTAGTGTTTAATTTATTGACATTTAATACATATTCTATTTCTGGTATCACGGTTATATGACTGTATGATTTACTGGGGATATCTGACAAAAAATTAATATCCATAGTGTGTACGGCATATCCTGCAAATATGTTAAATTTTAATTTTGATTTTTTATTAGCAACTAAATGTTTTCCATTCACCTTTTTAAAATAATCAATAAGATCTTCATCGTTATATTTTAAACTTTCGTAGGCATATTCGGATTGAAAAGCAGGATTTGGAAGTGTATTTTTTAATTGAATTTGGAACGTTTTGTTTTCATTAATTTCTTGTCGAGAATTAATATACTTTTTATACTGCAACAGCACCAAATTGTTAGACAAATCCTCGTAAAAAAAAATAGAAACTCCTTTTTCTACATATTTATATAATTTATATTCGCCATTAACAAGTAATTCTACAAAAGCCGAATGATTAACAAGATCAATATCTGACTGAGTAGACATTTCATCAATATTTAATCTTAAAGAAGGATCGTAGTAGAAATCTCTTTTTTCAAAAACGCGTGTTCCAAACTTTATTTTAGATACCGTAGCAGTCGAAATTTCTTCTACTTTTTTACCTTTCTTAAAATAAAATACATCTGGGAAATTTTCGATGCTAATTTCACTACTCTCACCGTTTACCATTTCACCCGACTCACCCACATAATACCCTAATTCATAGTTTGTTTGCGCAAATAAACTATGAATCATTAGTAAACAAAAAAATGTAAATATTTTATTCATATCCTTTATATTTATTCTTCATCATTCAAAGCATTCCAGCCGCGTGCTTTTAATGCCAGTTTTGTATTTTCTCTTGTAATTAAATGCATACCTTCGCTTTCTATTGTCATGTGACCGATTACTGTTAAATGTGGATTTCCTTTTATTTTGTCGAAATCGTTCATAGAAATCGTAAAAAGCAATTCGTAATCTTCGCCTCCGTTAATAGCAATAGTGGTACTGTCTAAGTTAAATTCTTCGCACACATTGATAAATTGCGGATCTAAAGGTAATTTATCTTCGTACAAATTACAACCCACTTTAGATGCTGTACAAAGATGCATAATTTCTGACGAAATACCGTCTGAAACATCAATCATGGCAGTTGGTTGCACCTCTAATTTTTTTAGTAGCTCTTTAATATCGGTTCGAGCTTCAGGCTTTAATTGTCTTTCTATAATGTAAGCGTAGTCATCTAAATCGGGTTGGTTATTAGGGTTTACCAAAAACACTTGTTTTTCTCGTTCTAAAACTTGCAAACCCATGTATGCTGCACCAATATCTCCTGTAACCACCAACAAATCATTTTCGGCAGCACCCGATCTATACACCACTTCCTTTTCATTCACTTCTCCGATTGCCGTTATGCTAATCAACAAACCAGTAGTGCTTGATGTGGTATCGCCACCCACTAAATCTACTTTATAGGTTTTACACGCCAAACGAATGCCTTCATACAATTCTTCAATCGCTTCTAAAGGAAAACGATTTGAAACAGCAATGGAAACCGTAATTTGTGTAGGAGTTGCGTTCATGGCACAAATATCTGACACGTTTACTACCACAGCTTTGTAGCCTAAATGTTTCAAAGGCATATAACTTAAATCGAAATGCACGCCTTCAATTAAAAGATCGGTTGAAACAACTGCGTTATTGCCTTTAAAATCTAACACAGCAGCATCATCACCGATACCTTTTAGAGTAGATTTTTGTTGAATAGGAAAATTTTGAGTAATGTGCTCAATCAACCCAAATTCACCCAATTGCGAAAGCGCTGTTTTATTTTGATTTTTATTTTCTAACATAATCTTTGTTTTGTGCAAAAATACAATTATTAACGTAGCAAATGTTATATGGTAAAGAACTTAAATACTACTTTCATTAAAAAGAGAAACCTGCAAAAGCGAACTTTTACAGGTTTTTAAAACAGGAAAACAATTGTTTATTGTTCTACAGTATCTATTGTGGCTTGCATAGAATCTTCCATCATAGCTTGTTGTTGGCGCATCAGCTCCAATCGTTGTGCTTGTTGTTGTCTATACGCCTGTAAATAGCGATCAAAATACTTTTCAAAAGGTGCTATTCTATTGTTTAAAGTAGTCACCGTTTTTTGATCTTTACGCAAATCACAGTTATCAATAATGCGATATGCTGTTTCAAAAGCAGCTATAATTTCCATTACATTTCCTTCCTGCTCATTGATTTTCATTCCTTTATAGAAATTCAATTCTTCTTCGGCTTTGGTGTAAAGCTGGGTAGCAATTTCGGCTGCTTTTTCATTTTCCCCTAAAACATAATACAAATCGGCAAAAGGCTCATATAATTCGTATTTAAAATGTCCGTTATGAGGCAGATAATAAGCAATAGGGAAATTCTTCATTGTCAAATCAACTATATCTTTGGCTTTATCCATTTTACCTTCTTCGACCAATTTTTCAGCCAAACGATTCAGACTCATACGGAATGACATACCATTTTTACGTGTTTCAGGGTCGTGGTAAATATCAGGACTACCAAAATTACCCCAATACCAATTAGTTACCGTTTGGTACATTTTTTCGGTATCAATAGTACCAATATATAATGGATGCTCATGCGGATCTGCTTTTACCGGCACTAATTTGTAAACCAAGCCGTTTAACTGTACATAATCTTTCATCCACAAGAAAGCTTCATCAGTAATATCTCCACCAGAGAAATATATAGGTCTGTCCCAATTGTTTTTTGCAATAATATCTAACATAATGATACGCATACGCAACAATGAATTAGATCTCACATCAATTGGAATCTCGGAAACAATATCATCAGCAAACTCAGCAGACACTACTCCGTTTTTCAACACTTTTTCTTTATCAACTGCTACACTAAATTTATTAGTTGGAATACGGGTAATTTGCATACCTGTATCTGTTGTAAATTTGGTTTCTGGTTTATCGGATCCAATAAAATCCATAATTGCATTTAGATCGAATCGCTCATCAATTGACGGCGCAATAACAGCTGCATACATATTATCGCCTGAATATTGACGGTGATTAAAACGTATTTTAATAGGATCGGCTTCGTAATAACGTACATTTAACTGATCTATATACCATTCTGCTTGCAATAAAGTACTACAAATTACACGCACATCAGTACGGTATTCTTCTACTTCTTGTAAGTACCATAGCGGAAAAGTATCGTTATCGCCAATGGTAAATAAAATTGCGTTAGGTTCTAACGAATCTAAATAAGCGCGAGCCAATGCCAAAGCCGTATATTTTTCAGATCGGTCGTGATCGTCCCAGTTTTCAGATGCCATTAACACCGGCGATGCTAAAAACGTTACACCCAACACCACAGGCAAAGCTATTTTAGCGTTGATTTTACTTGCCAAAAATTCATAAATAGCATAAACGCCGTAACCTACCCAAATGGCGAATACCATAAAAGATCCTACCACCGCATAATCGCGCTCACGAGGTTCAAACGGACGTTCGTTTAAGAAGATTTTTAATGCAAAACTGGTAAATAAAAACAGTGCCAATAACACATAAAATGTTTTTGGATCTTTTCTGTAATGAAAGATGAAACCCAATAATCCTAACACAAAAGGAATCATATAATACACATTGCGCCCTTTATTGTTAAGCATATCGCTGGTTAAATTATTTTGTGATCCCAAGCGAATTTCATCTAAAAAAGTGATGCCCGAAATCCAGTTACCGTTCATAGGGTCGTTATAACCTTGAATATCGTTTTGACGACCGGCAAAGTTCCACATTAAATAACGGGTGTACATATAACCAAATTGATAGTTGAACATAAAGCTCATATTATCAAAAAAGCTTGGTTTATCAATCTCAACATACTCACTTAATTGTCGTAAATACTCATCATATTCACGCATAGACATTCTACCCGATTGAGCTTGCGCTTTTAATTGCCCTACCCACTGTGCTATTTCAGGATCTGATGCAAATTCAGGCTTTAAAGTAAAATCTAAAGGTTTGGTATAAGCCATGTAATTAGGCGCCATATCAGGTTCCCACATACGCGGCAAAAAGCCTTTAAAACGAGGAGAGTAATTTTGAACAGCGTTTTTTCCATCGTCTAAAACAATATACTTACCTGTTGTATAATCGCGTTCGTAGTTTACTTTACCGTCTTTATAAGGCTGTGACGGATCTAACGCACCACCGTATTTAATGGTAAAATAAGTATCGTAAAATAACGATCGTGAGCCGTATTGTTCACGGTTGTAATAAGCTAATAATTCAGCCGCATCCGATGGTTTATTCTCATTGATAGGAATTTGCGAATTAGCTCGGATAGGCAACATCAACCAACACGAAAATCCGATAAAGATAAACATGATGGATAAAATCAAGGTATTTACCAACTGTTTTTGTTTTTC
Organism: Myroides sp.; assembly: GCA_018384465.1. Lineage (GTDB taxonomy): Bacteria > Bacteroidota > Bacteroidia > Flavobacteriales > Flavobacteriaceae > Flavobacterium. The sequence goes on from JAHAYQ010000079.1 coordinate 8,257, forward strand.
TCTTGATATTTTGAGACCCACCACAAAAAGCGATATCACTACAGCAAAGGCAATAAGAGTACCGGAGTTAAAAGGCAATCCGATTGAATTTACAAAGAAAATTTCTGATTTACCAAAGAAAGTCATGGTAAACGGCAACAAAAATAAGAATGTAATTAGCAACACAGCTACTACTACAACATTGGCAATAATGAAGTTTTTTACCGTTACTTCTGGGTATCTTTTAAAGAAATATAAATACCCGATAGATGGAATTGCCAGTAATGCCATGAAATGCACACCAAAAGACATACCCACCACCAAGGCAATTAGCAACAACCATTTGTTGCCGCGTGGCTCATCTAAAGCATCTACCCAACGTAATCCCAACCATAAAAGCAACGCCAACATAAAAGTAGCCATGGCGTAAACTTCGGTTTCTACAGCACTGAACCAAAAGGTATCAGAAAAAGTAAAAGTTAACGCCCCAATAAAACAACTACCTAATACCGCAATAAGCGTGTTATTTGAAATTGTTTCGGTACTTAAACGCACCACTTTCATTAAAATATTGGTAGAAGACCAAAACATAAACAACACCGCAAAAGCACTTGATACAGCCGATACCATGTTCACCATATAAGCCACATTCTCTGCCGATGTAGCAAACATAGCTGCAAATGCGCCGATCATTTGGAATAAGGGTGCACCGGGCGGGTGGCCGACCTCTAATTTAGCCGAAGTAGCAATGTATTCTCCCGAATCCCAAAAGCTTACTGTAGGTTCTAAAGTTAAAATATACACCGTTAAAGCGATGATAAAAGCTATCCATCCGCTTATGGTATTCCACTTTTTAAAATTGAGTGTCAGCATAATTGTTGTTTTAGTCTTATTTTTGATAAGAACTACAAAGAAAACATTTTTTTTCTAATTGCTGAAAAATGCCGTTAACATATTTTGTTAAGAGAAACTTAATACCTATTTTGCTGTTGCTTTTGTGATGAAAAACAATATATAACCTTACATTACGTTTACTCCTTTAAACTGTATTTTTTATGAAAACCTTACTGTACTTATTCTTTTTAACCTCATTTACAACAATTGCCCAAACACAGCGCGATACTTTGGTATCACAAATAGTTCGCGCTTTTCCCACAGACAAAACAAGCTATGAGAAGTTAAAAACAGACATTAAAAAATTAGAAGATTTAGAAGAAAAACCAAATCCTGAAATTTTGTACAGTAGTTTGGATTTTATATACCAACAAAATGATTTAGATTATTTTAAAGAAACACTTACCTTACTTACACGCAATTATGGCTTTAACTTAACGTATGCAACAGGAAAAGAGCCTTACTACAATGATATCATACACGGAAATTTAGCCACTTGGTTTAAAGAAATGTATATTAAAAACCACAGCGAATGGTTGAGTGAAAATTTAGATAAGCAAATTGATATTTACAGACTGAATCGATTACGATATGATGATCAATTAGTGCATAATGATATTTTAAAAATTCAACAAATAGAAGGTTTAAACGAAGAACATTTAAAACAACTTAGACAAAAAGATGCTGATTATTTTCTGCGAAATTTAAATACATTGCTTACTATTTCAAACAAAATCAACAAACTACCCACAGGTAATTCCTTTGCCTTAATTCAAAATTATTACGGAATTGTTGAAACACATGCAATGCAAGAGCCTGAAATAATTGATAAAGCTTGGAAAAGTTTATATCCTTTTTATAAAGCATCTTATTTAGATAAAGACATTTCGTTTATTTCTTTTATGAATATCGATTTTTGCATGCATCGACACAATGGTAAACAAATTTTTAATTTGATTAATCCTGAGAGTTTTCCTAAAAGTTCTCAAAACAATATAAATGATAAAGAAATTCCATTATTTGATGCGGAATTAACCAAAAAATTAAGAACTGAATTAGGTTGGGAATAAACACTGAATTATGAAAAACATACTTTTAATCTTATGCGTTTTTGCATATTTGAATAATTACAGTCAAACAGTTGATAATGATGCGCACATTACTATTTCCACTGCCATCAATCAAGAAAAACAAGAAATCAAAGAAATCATTGCTACGATGCGTAATTTTTTAGAAACTAAAAATGATTCACTAACATACAACAAACATTGGCTACCTGCTGATTTTGAAAAATACGCCTATCCATATCTTGATTTGTTCGATATGGAAAATGGAAACGATGGCAACAACATTTACCAACCCTCTATAATGGAAATTATCCCAACCGATAATTCTTCACAATGGATTGTGAAGTTGGCTTTTATTAGACATAATCCTTCTACAAAAGATAACCTCATTCGCAGTATTTATAATATTTTAGCAACCAAGACAAACGATGAAATTATTTTAAGCAAATATCAAGATCATCTTTTAGAATCTTGGCAACAGCAATCAATAGGATCTTTAAATTATTACATTTCACCTCTCAAAAAAATAAATGAACAAGAAATAGCGCAACAACTAAAAGACATTGAAAAATTATGTGCTTTTTTTGAAACCGATCCGATACCTATCACTTACATTTCATGTATTAATCCACAAGAAGTGTTTCAAGTTAAAGGATTTGATTATAACCCTATGATGTTTGTAAGTAAAACAGGAGGGTTAGCCGAATACGGAAATATTATTTTTTCGGGCAATAACTCGGAAATTTATACGCACGAAATTATTCATATTTATACTATGAATTTATTTCCATATAAACATTCGTTTTTTGATGAAGGATTAGCAACGTACTTATCAGGTAGTGGCATTTATAAGTACGATTGGCATAAAGAAAAGCTGAAACGCTTTTTGGTACAAAACCCTACGTTTGAAATAAAAAACCACATGGAAGATTTATACGAACGCTTGTATTTTGAAGAAGAAACTTCCATTCCCTATTTAATTGCAGCTGTTGTATGTGATTACATTATTGAAACCCATGGTAAACAAAAGTATTTTGAGTTGTTAAACTCGCGAAATAACTTATGGGATTCTTTAGATAAAGTAGGATTAAACAAAGAGAACGTTAATATGAAAATTCGAAAAAAATTAGGAATTTAATAGCAAGTAATGAAACGTTTTTTGTCCTTGATATGTCTCTGTATTTACGTGGTAACCTATTCGCAAACTTATACCACGAACTTTAATGTAGATACAAGTAACAGCGAAATTGAAAAAATATCCTCGCTGTGGCACACTTATTTAAAAACCCCTTCAAAAAAGTTTTGGAAAACAGAAGAAGTGGCGTCTTTAAATAACTTTAATATTCAAAATATGCCAAGTATTCTAAATCCACCTTTGTTGGATTGGAAATTAAACAATCGCATTTTAAGCATCTCAGATCTGTCAGAAAATAAATACTTGTTAAAATCAGCTTTTTACAATAATGACTTAGAACTGTTTGCTATTACTAATATCCTAATTGAAAAAATAGGGAATGAATACAAACTTTCTAATTACATCTACCACCATACCAAAGAATGGAAAACTCATAAACAATCGAACATTAAATACATTTATACTCCTTCATTTAAATTAACACAACGTGAAGCAAAAAAGGCAGAAAAGTTTTATAATAAACTATGTGAAGTTTTTAAAGTAACGCCCGAACCCATCACTTATTTTATAGTCGAAGACTGCGATGCTATTTATACTTTATTGGGCTACGATTTTTTTATTTCAAAAGGAATGGGCTACGAATGTGGATACTTTGAATCGGATAACAATTTTGTTTTTGCAACAAAAAAAGGCGGAGCAAATCATTACCATGAACTTACGCACTTTATCAATAAGTTTTATCCCAATGCCAATAGTTTATTGCTAACTGGGCTTTCTGCTTATATTTCTGGGAAGAAGGCTCATTTTGGAAAACCTTTGGAATATCACATTAAAAGAGTGAATAAATATTTGCAAAGTCACCCTCATATAGATTTATCAGATCCATTTGCGTTTTACACAATGGATAATGAAACAAATCCGCAATATGTGATAGGCGCATTGCTTTGCGATCTCATTATTGAAAAAGAAGGGAAAAACGGCTTGTTAAAAGTCTTTCAAAATTATGGTTCAAATGAGGAACTTTTAGATTATTTAAACAAAAACATTTTAGACAATAAACCTTTAAATAAGGTTTTGAAAGATAAAATACACATCCTTTCAAAAGAGAAAAAATTTGAGAACAAATTAGGAATTTAAACACTCGTTAAAGAAAATACGTAACTACCACACCATCAACAAGTCGCAGTATAAGCTTATTTTTGAACCCTAACATTTTTAAAAATTTTCAACGAAAGTCTTGTTATATTCTTTTTTTATACTACATTTGCACTCGCAATATTTAAGCAAAACCGTTTATTCTTGCAAAGTTTTATTGGCCTATGGTGTAATGGTAACACAGCTGATTTTGGTTCAGTCGTTCTAGGTTCGAGTCCTAGTAGGCCAACAAATAAAACTTAACACACCACCTAATTGGTCTATGGTGTAATGGTAACACAGCTGATTTTGGTTCAGTCGTTCTAGGTTCGAGTCCTAGTAGACCAACAAAACATCCTCATAAAAAGGATGTTTTTTTTATTTCCAATCATCAAACATTTCCAATCAATTTACAAAACAACCTTGAATCTCTTTTTAGCAAGCTCCGATGGATATTTAAATTTAACATTTTTTTATTATCTACACAAAAAGCATTTAAAATGCAATCGTGTATTTTTGTAGCATGTTAAAGATTTTCAACCTCATAACATTATCCTTTTTTTTGTGCTTTCTTTTTGCACCCACCTTGTCTTTTGCCTTAAACAAAGATCTAAACACCGCTATGATTATTGTTGCCGAAGAGGAAGAAAATCACAGCAAAACAAAATCACCCAACAACAATCTTAGCGAAGAAGAAGAAAAAGAAGTACATTACAACTTTAGTAATCCATTTAAAAATATTCTTACAAAAAATGGATTATGGAGCAATGAATTAATCTGTTGCAACCACACCATTAAGGATAATTTAGTTTTTAAAATTCCCCTTCCCCCTCCCGAACAACATCTATAATACAAAACAACCGTAGCTTTTAGTATTACAAAAGCTATGAGAACGTATGTTTAACAATTATAGATATTTATCATGAAAAATAATTTTAAAGCTCAGTTTTCTCAAAACTTTGCTTCAGGCCTCGTTGTGTTTTTAGTAGCTCTTCCTTTATGTTTAGGAATTGCATTAGCATCGGGCGCACCTCCCTTATCAGGAATTATTGCTGGCATTGTAGGCGGCGTAGTTATTGGATCTTTAAGTAACTCTAACATCTCTGTTTCTGGTCCTGCAGCGGGTTTAACCGCCATTGTACTTACAGCCATTACGGATTTAGGTGCTTTTGAACTTTTCCTTTGTGCAGGAATCATTGCCGGTATTTTACAGCTCATATTAGGTTTTATACGCGCCGGAAGCATATCAAACTATTTTCCTAACAACGTTATTGAAGGAATGTTGGCGGGTATCGGAATCATTATTGTATTAAAACAAATTCCGCATGCATTAGGTTTTAAAAACGAAAACATCAGCAGCGAAACCTTGTTCGAAAATGGGTTTAATCCAAATTATTTAACCGAAATATTCAGTGCCATTCATCCTGGTGCGGTATTGATCACCTTAGTATCAATAACTATTTTACTAATTTGGGAAAAAGTCCCTACCCTAAAAAGCCTAAAAATGCTGCCTGGCGCCTTGGTGGCAGTTATGGTAGGTATTTTGCTTAACCAATTATTAATAGTAAGCGGCAGCTCGTTAGCTATTAGCTCACAATATTTGGTAAACCTACCCGTACCAACCACTTTCAACGAATACAAGAACCTAATTACCTTACCTAGTTTAAATGGTTTTACCAATATACAAGTTTGGATTGCCGGCGCCACCATTGCCGTAGTAGCATCAATTGAAACCCTATTGTGCATTGAAGCGTCGGATCGGTTAGATAGCAAACGCAGAATAACCGACACTAATTTAGAATTAAAAGCACAGGGAATTGGTAATATGCTCAGCGGTTTAATAGGTGGGTTACCCATGACATCTGTGGTGGTGCGTAGTTCTGCAAATGCCAATGCAGGCGCAACTTCAAAAGCCTCAGCTATCATTCACGGTGTATTATTGCTGGTTTGTGTTTTAACCATACCTTTTCTTTTAAACTTAATTCCATTAGCCACCTTAGCTGCCGTATTAATTTTAGTAGGATATAAATTAGCAAAACCTGCGACATTTATACATTTTTGGCATCATGGAAAATATCAATTTATACCGTTTGTAGCCACCGTATTAGCAGTAGTTTTTACCGATTTATTAAAAGGCGTAGCTATTGGTTTAATAATTTCGATTTTTTATATTTTACAAGGTAATATGAAACGTGCATATTATTTAAGTAAAGAACAGTTAAATGAAACCGATGAATTTACCATAAAACTTGCCGAAGAAGTATCGTTTTTAAATAAAGCTGCCATAAAAAAGACGTTAAAAAATGTAAAACCAGGATCTAAAGTAACTATTGATGCTCGATCTACTTCCTACATAACAACCGACGTGTTAGAAATGATACAAGATTTCGCAAATGTACGCGCAAAAGAAGAAAACATTCATGTAGAACTCCTTGGCTTTAAAACTTCTTACAGAGATTATGAAGTAGATGAGGAGTCGCACATTTTAATCACTCACCGAAGAGCTATGTAAATGCTTAATACGTGATTTTTGATAAAACAAAACTTTAAAAATGAATAATATTGTAAATTTGACAAATAAATTAGAAGTATATGTGTAACGATTTAAAACATAGTTTCAATAAAATTATTGAAGGAAATAACAATTGGATGGAGTTTGTTAAGAACGATACCTCTGGGCGCTTTCAACAATTATCTAAAGAACAACATCCAGAAATTTTATGGATAGGCTGTGCAGACAGTCGTGTACCTGCTAACGAAATAACAGGCACGAAACCAGGCGAAGTATTTGTACATAGAAACATTGCCAACGTATGTGTACACTCTGACATGAATATGCTTTCTGTATTAGATTACGCCGTAAACGTTTTAAAAGTAAAACACATTATTGTTGCCGGACATTACGGCTGTGGAGGTGTTGCCGCTTCTTTAAGTAGGAATCAATTCGGAATTATCGACAACTGGCTATGCCACATCAAAGATGTATATCGCTTGCACGCAGCAGAAATAGATGCTATTGAAGATTTGGAATGCAAAACCGATCGATTGGTAGAATTAAATGTAGAGGAACAAGTATTTAATTTATGTACCACCTCTATTGTACAGAATGCTTGGAAAAACAATCAACCATTAGCTGTACACGGCATGGTAATCAACATTGCATCGGGCGAATTAATCAACCAAAATTGCACCTTTACCAGCAAAGAAAGTTTAGGTAAAGTATTTGCGTATAAATAAAACAAGAAAAATCCGGATTCAAAAATCTGGATTTTTTATTTTAAGCGCACTTCCATCAATTTGGTAACATATTTACCAATCACATCAAACTCTAAATTTACTTTAGTACCTACTTTATATGTTTTAAACAATGTATTTTCTAACGTATAAGGAATAATTGCCACACTAAACGTATTTGTTCCAGAATTTACCACCGTTAAACTAGTTCCATCAATAGTAATTGAACCTTTATCAATGGTAACATGTTTCGATTTTTCACTGTATTCAAAACTAAAATAAGTACTACCTCCTACCTCTTTTATATCGGTTACTGTAGCTGTTCCATCCACATGACCTTGAACAATATGTCCGTCTAAACGCGCATTCATAGGCATACCTCGTTCTAAATTTACTTCATCACCTACTTTCCACAACCCAACTGTAGTAACATCAACCGTTTCTTTAATAGCTGTTACTTGGTAAATAGCTCCTTCAATCGCAACCACGGTAAGGCATACACCATTATGAGCCACACTTTGATCTATTTTTAACGCTGATGTAAATGAACTTTCAATATATAAATGTACATTTGTTTTATCATGTTCTATTTTACGGATAACTCCAAGAGTTTCAACAATACCAGTAAACATAAGTAGAATATTTTTTATTAAATTTGTAACAAAATTAGCAAATATTAGCGCAAAGAATGTTTAAAAAAGACGAAAATATCATATTAGGTATTTCTATAGGCGACATGAACGGAGTTGGTCCTGAAGTAATTTTAAAAACTTTTGAAGACCCGCGTATGATGGAGTTATGCACTCCGGTTGTTTTTGGAAATGCCAAGCTACTATCTTTTATTAAAAAGGCAGTAAACAGCAATACTACTATTCACGCAATTGATTCGTTAGATCAAATTCAGAAAGGAAAGTTCAATGTATTTAACCTTTGGAGAGAAGGAGTAAATTTAGAATTTGGCACCTTAGACGATGCCGTTGGAAAATACGCAATCAAATCATTTACAGCAGCCACACAAGCGCTAAAAAATGACGAAATCGATGCCTTAGTAACTGCGCCTATCAACAAATACAACATACAGTCAGACGATTTTAAGTTTCCCGGACACACAGATTACCTCAATCAAGAATTACAAGGCGACGCATTGATGTTTATGATCAGCGAAGACATTAAAGTAGGCTTGATAACCGATCACGTGCCTTTGCAGCAGGTTTCTCAGCACATCAATCCCGAAATCATTAAGCAAAAAGTACGTACCATCAACCAATCTTTAATTCAAGATTTTAACGTTATAAAACCTAAAATTGCCCTGTTAGGATTAAACCCACACAGTGGTGACAACGGAATTATCGGTACCGAAGAACAAAACTTCATCAACAACACAGTTAAAGAATTGTTTGATGAAAACATTATTATCTACGGCCCTTATTCTGCCGATGCCTTTTTTGGTTCAGAACAACACAAAGATTTTGACGCAGTTGTAGCTTGTTATCACGATCAAGGTTTAATTCCTTTTAAAACATTAACATTTGGCACCGGCGTTAATTACACAGCTGGATTAAACAAAATACGCACTTCACCCGATCACGGAACAGCGTATGACATAGCTGGCAAGGGTATGGCAGATCACACATCGTTTAAAAACGCCGTATATGCCGCATTAGATATTTACAAAAACAAAAACGAGTATTTGCAAAGCACTGCAAACCCATTAAAGGTTTCTACCTTTTAATTGCAAAAAATAATAGATAACTATTTGTAATTAAATATTTTTTATATCTTTGCACGCTCAAATAGATGGTTATGGCAAATGAAAAAGATTTTTTAATTCCTTTTTCGGGATTAAAACAAGGAGAACATCAATTTGAATATCATATCGAAAAAGATTTTTTTGATCTATTCAATTACAGTGAATTCAACAGCACTAACATAACAGTTAAGGTTAAATTATTAAAAAAAACCACCATGTTAGAGTTAGAGTTTTCACAGAAAGGAACAGTAAATGTACCTTGCGACGTTACCAACGAAGATTTTGATTTACCTATAGAAGGAGAATTAAAATTAGTAGTTAAATTTGGAGAAGAATTTAACGACGAAAACGAAGAATTGTTAATTTTGCCTTATGCAGAATACCAAATAAACGTAGCGCAATACATTTATGAAATGATCGCCTTATCGGTTCCGTACAAAAGAGTACACCCCGATATTGCTGACGCATACGAATTAGACGCCGATGAAGACGATGATTTGGATTTTTTAGACAGCGACGATTTAGAATTGATTAACGAAGAAGATCTTTCGGAAAACGAATTGAATGAAACCGAAGAAGATTCGGACAATAATAAAGAAACAGACCCACGTTGGGATAAATTAAAACAACTATTAACGGATAAATAATATTGTAAGATGGCACATCCTAAAAGAAAAACCTCGAAAACCAGAAGAGATAAAAGAAGAACACATTACAAAGCAGTTGCACCAACTATCGCAACTTGCGCTGTAACAGGTGAAGCTCATTTAATGCACAGAGCTTACTGGCACGAAGGTAAATTATACTACAGAGGTCAAGTTTTAGTAGACAAAACTGAAGCTGTAGCTTAATTTAATAAAAAAAGATGAAAGCTCTCGCAACGCGAGGGCTTTTTACTTTAAAACAGGTTCAAAATCATAGCAAAACATCATTTTTGAATAAAAAAGAATAGTTATTGCTATTTTTTTCGTAATTTTCAACACTTTTTTGAACATTAAGTTTAGTCCTATGACAAAGATTACAGCAGCCATTACAGGCGTTGGTAAATATGTACCCGATTTTGTGTTATCTAATCAAGTATTAGAAACAATGGTTGACACCAACGACGAATGGATTACCTCGCGAACAGGCATTAAAGAACGTCGCCTTTTAAAAGATAAAGACAAAGGCACTTCTTACATGGCTATAAAAGCAGCTGAAGATTTAATTGAAAAAACCGGCTTAGATCCTAAAGAAATAGATTTAGTACTTATGGCAACCACCACACCCGATATGCCCGTAGCATCTACCGGTGTATATGTAGCCACAAAAATTGGCGCTATCAATGCTTTTTCTTATGACTTACAAGCAGCTTGTTCAAGTTTTTTATACGGATTATCTACCGCTACTTCTTACATAGAGTCAGGCAGATATAAAAAAATACTTCTTATTGGTGCCGATAAAATGTCATCGATTATTGATTATACCGACCGAGCCACTTGTATCATTTTTGGTGATGGTGCCGGAGCCGTTTTAATAGAACCAAATACCGAAGGTTTAGGTTTTCAAGACGAAATTCTACGAAGCGACGGTATTGGTAGAGAATTTCTAAAAATTGAGGCTGGCGGATCGCTTCTTCCCCCATCGGAAGAAACCGTAGCCAATAAACAACACTTTGTACATCAAGACGGAAAAACCGTTTTTAAATATGCTGTTTCAGGTATGGCTGATGTGAGTGAGCAAATCATGAAACGCAATAATTTATCGCACGACGATATTAATTGGTTGGTACCTCACCAAGCAAACAAACGCATTATTGATGCTACAGCACACCGCATGGGTCTAAATGAAAACAAAGTATTAGTAAACATCCACAAATACGGCAACACCACATCGGCAACCCTTCCTTTGTTATTGGCCGATTTTGAAACACAGCTTAAAAAAGGTGACAATTTAATATTTGCATCATTTGGGGGTGGATTCACTTGGGGTGCTATTTATCTTAAATGGGCTTACAACAAATAAACTAACATAAACTAAACAATAAAATTTTAGAATTATATGGACATTAAAGAAATTCAAAATTTAATCAAATTTGTAGCAAAATCAGGAGCTACAGAAGTAAAATTAGAAACAGACAATTTTAAGATTACTATTAAAACAACAACAGAACAAGCCACTGTTGAAAACGGAAACTACATACAACACATTCCAGTTTCTATGGCTCAACCTGCGCCGGCAGCACCAGTTGCACCTGCAACTACAGAAGCGCCAGCCGCAGCTACAAGCGAAGACAACTCTAAATACATCACAGTTAAATCGCCAATCATTGGTACATTTTACCGCAAACCATCACCAGACAAGGCTCCGTTTGTAGAAGTAGGATCAACTATAAAAACAGGCGATGTTTTATGTGTAATTGAAGCAATGAAATTATTCAACGAAATTGAATCTGAAGTATCAGGAAAAATCGTTAAGGTTTTAGTTGACGATTCTTCTCCAGTAGAATTTGATCAGCCGTTATTCTTAGTAGATCCGTCTTAATTTGAAAGAATCGTTTGAATTACTTTTCAAATTTCAAATTATATAATTTCAAATTAAAGAAATCATGTTTAAAAAGATATTAATAGCAAACCGCGGTGAAATTGCTTTACGAATTATTAGAACTTGTAAAGAAATGGGTATAAAAACCGTAGCGGTTTACTCTACTGCCGACGCTGACAGCTTACACGTTCGTTTCGCGGATGAGGCTGTTTGTATTGGTCCAGCTCCAAGTGCACAATCGTACTTAAAAATGTCAAACATTATTGCAGCTGCCGAAATCACCAATGCCGATGCCATACATCCAGGTTACGGATTTTTATCAGAAAACGCCAAATTTTCTGAATTGTGTCAAAAACACGGCATCAAATTTATCGGTGCATCGCCAGAGATGATCGAAAAAATGGGTGATAAAGCCACAGCAAAAGAAACCATGAAAGCTGCCGGAGTACCTTGTGTACCAGGATCTGATGGATTATTAGAATCGTTAGAGCACGCTAAAAAAGTAGCCAAAGAAATTGGTTATCCAGTAATGATGAAAGCTACTGCAGGTGGTGGTGGTAAAGGAATGCGCGAAATCTTTAAAGAAGACGAATTACAAAAAGCTTGGGAAAGTGCTCGTCAAGAAGCTGCTGCTGCTTTTGGAAACGATGGTATGTATATGGAAAAACTAATTGTTGATCCACGCCATATCGAAATCCAAATTGTAGGAGATTCTTACGGAAAAGCTTGCCATTTGTCTGAGCGTGATTGTTCTATACAACGTCGTCACCAAAAATTAACAGAAGAAACACCTTCGCCTTTCATGACAGATGAATTGCGTTTAAAAATGGGCGAAGCTGCGGTTAAAGCTGCTGAATACATTAAATACGAAGGTGCCGGAACTATTGAATTCTTGGTAGACAAAGACCGTAATTTCTATTTTATGGAAATGAACACTCGTATTCAGGTAGAACACCCTATTACAGAGCAAGTTATTGATTATGATTTAATTAGAGAGCAGATTTTAGTAGCTGCAGGTGTGCCGATTTCAGGTAAAAATTACTTACCGGAATTACACTCAATTGAATGCCGAATCAATGCCGAAGATCCATTTAATGATTTTCGCCCGTCACCAGGCAGAATTACCACTTTACATGCGCCAGGTGGTCACGGAGTTCGCTTAGATACCCACGTATATTCTGGGTACACTATTCCGCCAAACTACGATTCAATGATTGCCAAGTTAATTACTACGGCACAAACACGTGAAGAAGCTATTAGTAAAATGAAACGCGCTTTAGACGAGTTCGTAATTGAAGGTATTAAAACTACTATTCCGTTCCACAGACAGTTGATGGATAATCCGGATTATATTGCCGGAAACTATACCACAGCGTTTATGGAAACCTACAAAATAGAAAAACCTGTAGAAAATTAATAAAAGAAAGTCGAGTTATATAACTCGACTTTCTTTGTAATAAGAAACAAAGCTTCATAACTTCAATCTAAACCAGATCTTTTCTAGTTGATTATTCAACAGCTCCAGCTATCTCACTGCATTATAATTTGGTAAGTACTAAATACCGTTTTTGCTCTAAAAATTGATAAACAAAAAACACTATTAAATTTTTGTAAATTTTATTTGTAAAGACTTTGAAAACATTTAAAAAAGTTTAACTTTACACATTATTAATTATTTATTTTATATCAATGAGAACAGGTACAGTAAAGTTCTTCAATGAATCAAAAGGATTTGGATTTATTACAGACGAAACAACAGGTGAAGACATTTTCGTTCACATTTCTGGAATTAAATCTAGAGAGTTAAAAGACGGCGATCAAGTAAACTACGTTGAGGCTGACGGGAAAAAAGGAAAAATCGCAACAGACGTTGTTGTTTTATAATATATATTAAAAATCTATATTATTTGAATTCCATAAAAGCTGCTATAATTATAGCAGCTTTTTTTTATTCTTCACT
>JAHAYQ010000143.1 GCA_018384465.1 Myroides sp.
AATGCACCTTTTGTATCAGAAGAAGAAGAGTTGCAACGCATTGTACCAGTCATTACCGAGTTGGTAGCTGCTTTTCCCGATATTGTTTTATCCATTGATACCTTTAGGGCACAAGTAGCTGCGCATACTTTAGAAGCAGGCGCGGCAATTATTAACGATGTATCGGCAGGTTTTTTAGACCCAGATATGTTGCACGTAGTAGGATTGTACAAAGCACCTTATATAATGATGCACATGAAAGGAACACCCCAAAATATGCAGCAATTTACTGATTATGAGGATGTGATGCACGATATGATCTATTATTTTTCCGAAAGGGTAGAGGCGGCACATAAACACGGGATAACCGATCTTATTTTAGATCCTGGCTTTGGTTTTTCAAAAACATTAGACCAAAATTACGAAGTGTTGAATAAATTAGATTTGTTACACGTATTTGATCTTCCGGTATTATCTGCTTTGTCTCGAAAATCAATGATTTATAAATTTTTTAAATACAGCTCAGCAGAAGCTTTAAATGGCACTACGGTTTTAAACACCCTTTCGTTAATGAAAGGTGCTCATTTGTTACGGGTGCATGATGTAAAAGAAGCGGTAGAGTGTGTGAGGCTGTATGAGAAGACCACCAAATTAAGTAACAAAATATAGATTTAAAGCAGGATGAAAAACATTTTTTTTATAATAGTTTTTGCAGTTTTTTTATGCGTCAGCTGCACTAAAAAAGAAATAAAAATTAGCAGAGCAAATCATTCGGTGATAACAGAATTAACCGATGTGAGCCCAGCATATTTAACTCGATTGCCTGACGGTAGTTTACAATTCAACAAAAACAATTTAATTGGTAATACCCATTGGATCATTACTGCGCAACGCGATTTGTTGATGAAAGATGTAGCACCTTATTTAAAAGAACTTGCAGATAAAAAATTTAATAAAGAAGGAATGCATCCCGATACTAAACAACTTTTTTTTGTTTACAGCGATACGCTCCACCGTCAAAATGCTTTTGTTGAAATGCCTTTTAAAGAGATTTTATTATCTAAGGCCACTTCAATAAATAGTGTAGATAAATCTATTTATTTAAAAGATATACAATCGATTAATGAATTTAAAAACGAACTTAAAAAGGCTTCGCTTATAAAAAAAGACTTACAATACTTAGATTTAGGACTTTCAGAAGATATGGATGTAGAAACTTTTGTAAACCTTTTGATTGAATTAGACACCTACGATTTACCCAATGAAACCGAATATAGGTTGTTGGTGTATAAAGTGGAACAATAAAATTTAATATAATAGAATTTAGTTAAACTATTGATGGTGGTAAGGTTCGTTGCGCAGTATGGTAAAACCACGATAAATTTGTTCAATAACAAACAAGCGCACCATTTGATGCGAAAATGTCATAGCCGAGAGCGATATTTTTCCTTTAGCTTTGTTGTAAACTTCTTCCGAAAAACCATACGGACCGCCTATAACAAAGACCAAGGTTTTAATGCCAGCATTCATTTTTTTTTGCAATTCGTTGGCAAAGCCTACGCTGTTAAAACTCTTTCCGTTTTCGTCTAATAAAATCAAATGATCGGTTGCAGAAATTTTTGATAGGATAAGCTCGCCTTCTTTTTGTTTTTGTTGGATTTCAGATAAACTTTTCGCGTTCTTGATATCGGGTATCACCTCTAAATCAAACTTTACATAGAAGCCTAAGCGTTTAGTGTACTCGTTAATCAACGATTGCAAGTTTTTATCATCGGTCTTGCCAATTGCCAAAAGTTTAATGTTCATAGAAATTTGTTTTTGCAAAAATAAATTTGTTTAACCAATTGCCAAACCATTTTCTACTTCTTTTCCTGGGGTTAGTAAAGTAACTTCCTTATTCATTCCCACAACACCTAAAACTAAGCACTCGCTCATAAAATCGGCAATTTGTTTGGGCGGAAAATTAACTACAGCTACAATTTGTTTTCCAATAAGATTTTCTAGATCATATAAAACGGTAATTTGTGCCGATGTTTTTTTAATACCTAATGCTGTACCAAAATCAATCCACAATTTGTAAGCGGGATTTTTAGCTTTTTCAAAAGGTTTTGCATCTATAATGGTACCAATTCGTATATCTATTTTTTCAAAATCAGTCCAGCTAATAGCTTCTTTTTTATTCTTCATTGACATCGATGTTATTTTGTTTTAAAATTTTGTAGAACACTTCTTTTTTGTGTTGTTTATCCAATTCGGCATGCACATAGTTTATCAATTGTTCGGCATCCACTCGATAAGGTGAATTGGTACTGATGTAATTTAAATATGCTTTACACAAATGATCTAAACCTTTTTCTAAATCGTTCTTAAAGAATACATAGATTCTACCAGCACCATAATCAGCTTCGGCACTGTTCGGGTAAACAGCGCTAATGTTCTGATATGCCGTTAAAGCTCTATCATATTCTTCCATCAATTCGTACACAATAGGTATGTTTTGCAGTGGCATAAATCCGTTGGGTTCTAACATTAAGGAATTGTTGTAGGCTTCAAGAGCCAAATCGAATTTTTCTTGCCAACGATAAGTTAGCCCTAAATTATCCCAAGCAAAAGAGAAAATAGGATCAATTTCTATAGCACTTTTATAGGCTTTTTCAGCTGAAGCGTACTGTTTATTTTTAAAAAACTCTTGACCCATACTGTAATATTCAAGCGCCCGAACGTTATTTGAAATGGAGTTTGGAAATATATAATCATTAGATGCTACTAAGAGTTGCATTTGTTCGCAATGATTCATTAAATAGCGTTCTACTTCAAAATAAAAAGGAGTACCGTAGGCTTTTTCTGAAGGATTGTACGTTATATTAATATTTTTTACTTCTGGATCTTCTTTGGCTTTGTTGTAGGCATCTGTTAACTTACTAAGTAGATTATTTGCCTTTGTACCATTCTCTATACATGTCCTAATCTCAGTATTTTTTTCAACTGCTGTTTTTCTTAAAGATTCAATCTCGTTTAAACAATCACAAATTTTTTCTGATACCTCCTTTAATCTTTGTGGATCTGCAGCTGTGGTAGTTTGCGCGGTACTTGTTAAAATTTGCAAACCTATAAGCAGTAATAATGTTTTTATTTTCATAAGTAACGTAATTATGTTATCTTTTATAGTAATCGTTCTAAAATACCTTTACGTTTTACAATATTTTTATAATCCCATTGTATATCACGAGATTTTTGAAGCCAACGCTGTAAATCGTTGGTATTTATTTGAGAAATATCTGTGTAAAAAATAGATGCATCTTTAAATTTAACACCTCGCACATTCAACGCCTCTTCCTCAAAATCAGCACCACTCCAAAACATGAGTCTAATACCCGCTTTTTGTTTGCTGTATCCCACAATGGGGTTGTCCTTTAAAAACCATACTGGATGTTTGTGCCAAATTTTATTTTCGGCATCGGGTAGGGCACTATCAATTTCTGTAGCAAGCAAGTTGCAAATCTGTTGATCTGTTTTAGCTTGCATTTCATTGTAGCTTATGATATGCTTTTGCATAAATTTAGTGGTTTTATTCTTTGTTAAAAGTATGCATTTTTAATGTAAAATTTTCAGTTTCTAAATTGTTTTTACCACAGATTAAAGGATTTTATAGAATTATGGGAAATCTGTATATCCTTTAATCTGTGGTTTATTATTACTGGTACGATCCACACTTTACCAAAAAATCACCGTAATACGGCTCTGATAGGTTAGAGATGATTACGCCTCGCGA
>JAHAYQ010000147.1 GCA_018384465.1 Myroides sp.
ATTAGTTGACAGTTTGGTACAGCACGAAAACAATAAGCTAAAACACACGATTGCCGATTTTTCTTTCAAAAATCAGAACAACGAAATCATTACACAAAA
This sequence comes from Myroides sp., assembly GCA_018384465.1. GTDB lineage: Bacteria > Bacteroidota > Bacteroidia > Flavobacteriales > Flavobacteriaceae > Flavobacterium. The sequence goes on from JAHAYQ010000147.1 coordinate 100, forward strand.
CCATTATGAGGATGTAATTTATGTTGCCGATTTCTTTTTTACAACTTGTCCTACCATTTGCCCTATTATGACAGATAATATGGTGTGGTTGCAAGATCAAATTAAAGACATGCCCGATGTAAAACTACTTTCGTTTTCTGTTACGCCAGATATTGATACGCCAGAAGTATTACGTGCGTATGCCGATGAAAAAGGAGTGATAGATAGTAAATGGAACTTGCTTACAGGCGACAAAAAAGAAATTTATTATTTGGCACGTCAATCATTTTTAGCAGTGAAAACTACTACTGTAGGCGAGTTATACGACATGGTACATACCGAAAATTTTATATTGGTAGATAAAAACAAACGCATTCGTGGATTTTATGACGGCACTAATCTTGTTTAAGAGAAAGACGACGATACCCAAACCGTTATGCAGCTTTTAAAAGATATAAAATGGTTGCGTGAACAGAAGTAGTAGAACTTGTTATGATGTGTTCATCAAATAAAAACATAAAATTGAAAGGGAAATTAAAATTATATTCGGTTTTCCTTTTTTAATAAGTAGATTTGCAATCTAAACTAAATCTAAATAAATAATGACTCTTGATGTTCTTAAAAAGAGCCAAAAGGGAAACATCGTTTCCATAAACAGTGAAAAGGTTCCTTTAAAATTAATTGAGATGGGCTGTTTGCCCGGTAATATTGTTGAGGTGTTGCAAATTGCTCCCTTGTCCGATCCTATTTACATAAAAGTTAGCGATGCTTTTTTAAGTATACGCAAAGATTTGGCAAAAGAAATAGAAGTTGAACTTATATAGCATTGAATGAAACCACTTAAAGTAGCATTAATAGGAAATCCCAATGTAGGTAAAACGTCGGTTTTTAATGCATTAACGGGTTTAAACCAACATGTAGGTAACTATCCTGGGGTTACTGTAGAAAGTAAGGCAGGGTCTGCCAATTTATCGCACGATAAAAAAGCCACTATTATTGATCTTCCTGGTGTGTATTCGGTAAACCCAAGTTCCAAGGACGAAGAAATTGCCTTGAATACTTTGTTTGATCCAACAAATAAAAATTACCCTGATGTAGTAGTAGTGGTGGCCGAGGTTGAAAATCTGAAAAGAAATTTATTGCTTTTTACCCAAATTAAAGATTTAGGTTTTCCAGTGATTTTGGCATTGAATATGGCGGATCAAATGGAAAAAAAAGGAATTTCTATCGATGTGCCGGCCTTAGAAAAAGCCTTACAAACAAAAATAGTGTTGCTTTCGGCTCGCCGAAATGAAGGTATCAACGAATTAAAAGAAGCGCTTTTAAATTATCAGGCGTTAACTACACAAGCTATCTTTGATCTAAAGACAATTGATACACCTTATTTTTCTACTTTAGAAAATTTGTATCCCAACCAAAATCAACTAAAGGTTTGGTTAGCGCAAACAGGTATGTATCAATTTAAAGATATGTCATCGTTGGTATCAAGCAACGAAAGTTTGCAAAAATCACCAGCCGAAATAAAAAAGTTGCAACACCGCGAAACCATTAAGCGCTTTCAGTTTATCAATGATCTTCTAAAAGATACGTACACGATAGATGCTTCTAAGGCTACCGATTTGCGTATGCGTTTTGACCAAATTCTTACGCATAAATTTTGGGGATACGTAATCTTCTTTTTTGTATTGCTGATTATCTACGGTTCTATATTTGAATTGGCAGCTTTCCCTATGGATTTTGTGGACGGAGTGTTTGCTGATTTATCTGCTTGGGCAAATGATACGTTGCCAGCAGGTAAACTAACCGAACTTATTGCCGATGGTATTTTGCCAGGCTTGGGTGGCGTGTTGATGTTTGTGCCACAAATTGCTATTTTATTTTTTATTATATCCATCTTAGAAGAAACAGGATATATGAGTAGGGTAGTGTTCTTAATGGATCGCATCATGAAACCGTTTGGGTTAAGTGGTAAATCGGTGGTTCCTTTAGTGTCAGGTACAGCTTGTGCTATTCCAGCAATCATGTCGGCGCGTAATATCGAAAATCCAAAAGAGCGTTTAATCACTATGTTGGTAACGCCATTTACTACGTGTTCGGCACGTATTCCTGTGTATATCATTATCATTTCATTGGTTATTCCACAAACCTACATTTTTGGTTTTATACCGCTACAAGCGTTTGTAATGACCATGATGTATCTTATCGGATTTTTATCGGCATTATTTGCAGGTATGGTGTTAAGTAAGATTATTAAAGCAGACCGTAAATCTTTTTTTGTAATTGAAATGCCTGCTTATAAAGCACCTATATTAAAGAATGTGTTTTTAAATATGTACGAAAAAGTAGTTTCGTATATTTTAGGAGCTGGTAAAATTATTTTAGCATTGTCGGTAATTTTATGGTTTTTAGGTTCGCATGGACCAAGTAGTACCTTTGGAAATGCAGAAGAAATAATTGCAGAAAGACATATAAACGATGGATTAACTGACGAGGAGTTAGAAGATGAGGTAGCGGGATACCAATTAGAAAATTCGTATATTGGATTGGCGGGTAAAGCGATTGAGCCTGTTTTTCGCCCGTTAGGATACGATTGGAAAATTAGTATCGCTGTATTAACATCATTCGCTGCTCGTGAAGTTTTCGTAGGAAATTTAGCTACACTATATAATTTAGGAGCCGATGCCGAAGAAGATGAAGCCAAAATAATCGATCGTATGGCAAACGAGAAACGCCCTGATGGTACGCCTATGTTTAATTTTGCCACTGGTATTTCGTTGTTGCTGTTTTATGCCTTTGCTATGCAGTGCTTATCAACTGTTGGGGTCACCAAAAAAGAAACCAACTCTTGGAAATGGACTATTATTCAAATGGTATTTATGACTGCCGTTGCTTATATAGCTGCATTTATTGCTTATCAACTTTTAAAATAAAGTCATGCAAGATATTATAGTTTATTTATTGTTAGCCGTCGCAGTTGTCTTTTTAATTAAGAAGTACTTTTTTAAAAAGAAAGATAATTGCGGTAACGATACCAACTGCAACTGCGGTTAATAAAAAAGGAGCTCCTATTGTGAGTTCCTTTTGTTTTATGGCGTTCCCTCCAATTCAGTTTTATTATAACTTTATAGAATTCAATTAGTATATTGGTTTCAAAAAAACACTGTAGATAAATAGTCAGGGCGGGCTTTCGCGTGTCGCTTTTTCTTGCAACCTTCGTAAACTCCGCTTGCAATAAAAAAGCTTCAGCAAACGCTCAATCCCTAACGCAACGGTCATAAAACCTTTTAATGTAAAAAAGTTCATGTTTTAAGTGATTGTCAATTAATGCTTTAAATAAAAGTTTAAAAAAATGTTTCCAAAACGTTAGGAAGTTCAATATTTATATCTCTATCTTTGCACCGCAAATGAGATATAACTCATTCGCTAAACACCAAAATAAAATAATGTTTG
>JAHAYQ010000156.1 GCA_018384465.1 Myroides sp.
CCACCTGTAGCTGGGTTGGTTTTACGCATCCAAGTACCTATGATTAATTTGTTTCCTGCTTTGTTTAAAACTGGTGCATCTAAACGGAATATGTGGTGACCTTGCAATTCTTCTTCTGCGCTTAACGGTAATTCGTATTTTTTGTAATCTCTAATTGATGAATTCATCAAATCTAACGCCAAAACAGTAGCTTCTCCACGATAATATTGAAAAGATTCTCCCTGATTATCAGCATTATTAGCTGTTGGTGTAGAAACATTCACTGCAACACCGGTTTTATCTCCATCAAATAATTTTGCCCATCTTGGACTTGTTCCGATATGTAACGAAGCATTTGCACCAGTCATATATGTAAATACATTTCCGCCTTTTACTTCGTATTTATCTAATTGTCCACCATCAGCACCTCCGTATTGAATATTAAAAAGGTATTTACCGTCTTCAGAACCTTGTAAACGTGCCGTTCTTTGTGAATGTACATCAAATCCGTTATCAAAAACCGATACTTCGTACTCTGGATTCCTAGCATTTTCTTTTGAAATAGAATATACTACCGTACCCCCATTTCCGTCTCCCGGTTGTGCATCTTCTCCTGTACCCATACGCGCACCAGCTAATGTAATATAACGATCTGCTGTTACACCACCTTCGTCAATGATACCAGGTGAATCATCGCTAGAGCAACTTGTAAAGAAAAATGCTCCTGCAACTGCACTAAATAAAAACGATTTTAAAAACTGTTTTTTCATATTGATTAGAATTTATTAAATGTATAATTAATTTTAAGGTAGAAAGCTCGACCAGGTTTTTGCACTGCAAAGTTGTCATAAGCTTGTTTGTTAAAGATATTTTTGGCATCAAAACTAAGCACCCACTGGTTTTTTGGAAAAACATAGCTGAATCCTAAATCTTGGATAAATTGTCTAGGTGTTTCTGATTCTTTTAATCGTTCTAATCGGTTAGAAATGCCCTTTGGTAAAGACCAAATGGTATAATACGATTCAACAAATCCGAAAGCATAATTTAAAAGCATTTTACTTTCTTTTAACACGATATTATTAAGTGTATATTGCAGACTTCCGTTAGCTGTTAAAAAGGGTTCGTTTGGTAACTGCTCTTTATAACGATCTAAAACTTTACCTGCTTTGTCATATTTCATATTGTTGTATGATTTAAAATACGACATGCTACCGTTAAAGGTTAAATTATTTTTATACGTATAGCTTATTTCAGCCTCATAGCCTAAAGCTTTTGATTTTCCTAAGTTTTCGAAGGGTGATGCTTGTAAAGCTTCATTCAGACGATCGTTTACTTGACGAATAATTTTATCTTTAGTATCTCTTAAAAACACGCTTCCACCTACTGAAAATTGATGTGTATGATATTTATAAGGTCCCACTTTAAATCCTAAATTATAATTGTTGCTAATCTCTGGATTTAATGCTGTATTGCTTATCATATTTTCACTTGGATCACCAAACACTTCACCTTCCGATGGGAGCCTAACAGCTTTTTCTGCCGAAGCTAATACTACTACAGAAGGAGTTAACAAATAAGAAGAAGCAACACCATAACCCGTTGTAGAAATAGTTTTTTCTTTATGCACATCTTTTTTAACGGTGATTCCATTTTCAACCACTGCGGTGGGCACGGTTTGATGGATATTTTGTTTATAAAATTTAGCAAATGCGTTGGCTTTTAATTTGGATTCAAAAGCTTTCATTTCATACCCTAAAGAGGTGATGTTTTTTTTCAAATCATTAGTTGCAGCATACGAGCGTTGTGAAATGGTTTTTAGTAAATCTTCATCGGTTCTTGTAACATTATATAACACATGGTTTAGTACAAATGTATGATTATCTATAAACTCATATCGTACTCCGGCACGCAGCGTTTGTATATTTCTATCAATCGTATTCAGCGTAGGTTCCCCTTGTTGCGCACCGGTTCTAGTTTTTAATTTTTCACCGTACTTTCCTCTCGCAATTTCTCCATTCCAATTATAAACCCAACTTACGGTATCATTAACCACTTGTTGTCTTGTACTAATCATCCCATTAAAATCAACATCTAACCCAGAAGTAAATAGATTCTTTTTCTGATAGGTTAAGCTGGTCACACGAGCATCACTTTCGGTAAATCTGCCCATGTAAGGAACCGTCATATATACCCCATGTTGTATTTCTTTATAAGAATTTGATGCATTTAGACCTAACATAAAATTATCTGCCCATTTTACATCGGTAAAACCCACTTCAACTCTACCGCCTAACGAATGAAAGGCATCATTAAATCTTCGAGCTTTAACATATTCGTAATTTCCATCTCCATTAATATTTCTGGCAAATTTCCCCCATATTTTATAATCATTATCCGAAAAATTATAAAAACTAGATGCTTTTAAGGTTAAACCACTTTTTTCTGTACGTAAAACGCCACTAAAGTTTCCTTGCCAAGTGTTAAAAGATCCATACGATAAAGAAGCATTAAAGCTATTGCGCAACCCTTTTTTCAAAACCACATTAATAGCTCCACCTAAAGCGTCATCTGATAAATGAATAGGCACCACTCCTTTATACACTTCAATGCGTTCAATTAAGGCAGGTGGAATACTATTTAAGCTAAAAGAGGATCCATAGGTTGAAATTGGAATTCCGTCTACAAATATTTTTACACTATTCCCAGACATTCCGTTTAAGTTATATTCTACAGCTGATCCTATTCCCCCATTTTGTCTTACACGTACTCCAGCTGATCGATCTAATAATTCATTGGTTTGAATGTTTCTCAAGGCCGCCTCTTCGGTTTCTATAATATTTACTGCAAAACCTTCTTTCTCTAATTTTGATTTTACCGATTCTACCTGAATAACTAAATCGTCTAAGGTTTCATCGCTACCAAAATAAGCATTGGGTATATAATCAAAATTTAAATCATCATTTGTCACCGTTAAGTCAAAAACATCTTTTAAAGCCTGATTATTGACTTTAATTTGATAAGAACCATTAGCGATATTTTCAAATACATACCCACCTTTTCCATTAGATTGAGTGATGAAACGAGCGGTACCTTGATGTAAAGAAACCTGCGTATTGCTGATAGGTTCACCTGTTAATCCATAAACGGTACCGTACACCTTATACTGTGCATGAACACTTGTGGTTACTATAATAAAGAATGCTATTAAAAGAAAACGCATGACTTAAAGTGATGTTTTGTGTTTATAAATTTATGCAAACTTAATTTTTATTTAGACGCAGTCCAAATAAAAATTAAAATATTTTTAACACTTCTGAACTTTGAATTTAGTTGTTAAAAAATCGGTTGATAAGGGATTTGAAATATTAAAAAAGCATAGCTATTATCATTTAAAAAAGTATTAAATTTGCAAATTACACAACTAATCATTTTATTGCAGATGAAGACAAATGCATTTGCTTTAAGACACATAGGTCCTAGAGCAACCGACTTACAACACATGTTCAACACTATTGGTGTGAAAGATATGGATCAGTTATTATATGAGACGTTTCCTGACAAAATTCGTTTGGAAAAAGACATCGAGTTAGATCCAGCAATGACAGAATACGAATACTTGGCACACGCAACTGCTTTAGGTGCACAAAACAAAGTATTCAATTCAATGATTGGTTTAGGGTACAACGAAGCCATCGTTCCAGCCGTAATCCAGCGCAACATATTCGAAAACCCAGGTTGGTACACTGCATACACGCCTTATCAGGCTGAAATTGCACAAGGCCGTTTAGAAGCTTTATTAAATTTCCAAACAACAGTTATTGAATTGACAGGAATGGAAATTGCGAACGCTTCTTTATTAGATGAATCTACAGCTGCAGCAGAGGCTATGGCTCTGTTATTTGATGTTCGTACAAGAGATCAAAAGAAAAATAACGCAAATAAATTCTTTGTTTCTGAAGAAATTTTACCTCAAACCTTATCTGTATTACAAACGCGTTCTACGCCAATTGGAGTAGAATTGGTTATAGGAAATCATGAAACTTTCGATTTTTCTGAAGCCTTTTTTGGTGCTATCTTACAGTATCCAGGAAAATACGGTCAAGTACACGATTACGAAGACTTTATCAATCAAGCGCATGCAAAAGATATAAAAATCGCAGTTGCTGCTGATATTTTATCATTGGCTCGATTAAAATCTCCAGGTGAAATGGGAGCCGATGTGGTCGTAGGTACTACACAACGTTTTGGAATCCCATTAGGTTTTGGTGGACCACACGCAGGTTATTTTGCTACAAAAGAAGAATACAAACGTTCTATGCCAGGTCGTATCATTGGGGTTTCTCAAGATACTAA
>JAHAYQ010000157.1 GCA_018384465.1 Myroides sp.
CCACCTGTAGCTGGGTTGGTTTTACGCATCCAAGTACCTATGATTAATTTGTTTCCTGCTTTGTTTAAAACTGGTGCATCTAAACGGAATATGTGGTGACCCGCAGCTTCTTCAGCAGCAGTTAAAGGTATTTCATATTGTTGGTATCGGGCTATCAATGATTGTTTTAAATCCAACGCCAAAACAGTAGCCGTTCCTCTGGTATATAAATATTCATCATTTTCTCCGGTTGTAACAACAGGTGACGTTACGTTTACAGCAACACCTGTTTTGTCTCCGTCAAATAATTTTGCCCAACGTGGTGAAGTTCCTGCATAATTAGAAATATCTACCACTACATCAGCTGCTGGAAAGTTACTTCCACCTAATACGTTGTACTTTGAAAAATGTCCACCATTAGCGCCCGTATAAGCAATATTGAATAGTGTTTTTCCGTCTTCCGTTCCTTGTAAACGAGCCGTACGGTTTGATGGCACAGGGAATCCGTTATCGTATACGTCAATAGAGAACTCTGGATTCTTTGCATCGGTTCTACTAACAGAAAACACTTTTGTTCCTCCATTCCCGTCGCCGGCTTCATCTTGCATTAAGGCACCTGCAACCGTAATCCAACGGTCTGTAGTTTGTTGACCGTCATCGGGTGTTGCATCATCCGATTCACAACTCGTGAATAATACAGCACTTGCCAAGGCACTTAAAAAAATAGATTTAAAAAATCGGTTTTTCATAATGATATTAAAATTTATTTATTGAATAGTTTAACTTCACGTAAAAAGCTCTTCCTGGTTTTTGAGAAGCAAAATTGTCATAACTCTCTCGGTTAAATATGTTTTTCACATCAAAGCTTAAAACAAATTGCTTGTTAGGAAAAAGGTAACTAAAACCAACATCTTGAATGAACTGATTAGGCGTTTTAAAATAATCAGTCTGTAACCAATTAGTATAAAACGGCGCAATCATATTAAAACCATAGTGCAAATTCATTACTGCATTTTTTTGTACAAAATCGGGAATCGTGTATTGGGCACTTCCTGATGCGGTTAAAAAAGGTTCGTTGGGAATCTGCATTTTATAGTATTGATGTGGCGCACCTTTAGAATCGAACTCTTCGTTTCTCAACGTATTAAATTTTGACATATTAGCGAACAAAATAAAACGTTTGTTGTATTCATACATCAACTCGATATCAAATCCTCTAGACACAGTACTTTGCAAGTTTTCATAGGGGGCAGTTTCAATGGCATCATTGATTCGGGTACTCGATTGACGTACAATGCGGTCACGGGTATCACGGATAAATCCGTTGGCGCCAAATGATACTTTGTGCTTGTTGATTTGATAAGGGCCTACTTTAAAACCTAAGTTACTGTTTAAACTTACTTCGGCTTGTAAACTGTTATTTTCTACAATATTTTCTCCCACGTCACCAAAAATCTCGCTATCTATCGGTAAACGAATGGCCTTTTCATAAGATCCTAAAACGGTTATTGCTGGCTTTATTAAATACGAAGCTGCGATTCCGTAACCTATATAATCATAATCGTTGCTAAAATGTTCGTCAACTTGTACTTTTTGTCCATCTACTTCTTTTAACGTTGGTTTTAACTTTTCTATTTCTTGTTTGTAATACTTGGTAAAAAGATTGGTTTTTAGACGGGCATCAAAGGCTTTCATTTCATACGCCAAACCGGTAATATTTTTTGTTAATCCGCGATCTTCTACAAACTCACGCTCAATCACCGATTTCATCTCATCATTGTCTTTGCGGTCAAATGTGTAAAACATATTGTTTAAAACAAAACGGTGGTTGTGGTTAATCTCGTAAGACAAATCGGCACGAACATTAAATACTTCTCTGTTAGAATGATTGATAGTAGCCGCTCCTTGCTGGCCGCCACCCGTGGTTAAAATAGGATTTCCTGTATTTAAGTCTCTAATCAATTCACCATGCCAATTGTAATTCCATTTCACCGTATCGTTAACTACTTGGTGGCGCTTACTATACATGGCAGTTACATTTAAGTTTAAACCGTTGGTGAACAAATTTCTTTTGCGATAAGTTAAACTCGTAACTTGCGCATCTGCTTCTTCAAATCGTCCCATATATGGTTTGGTCATATAAACGCCGTGCTGAATTTCACGATACGAATCGGACGCATTAAAACCTACAAAAAATTGATCTGCCCAGCTAACGTCTGTAAAGCCTGCTTCTATTTGCCCCCCAATTGATCGGTAAGCATCGTTAAATCGCTTTGCCCTAACTTGTTCTAACCTACCGTTAGGCAGGGTATTTGTAACAAATTTACCCCACACCTCGTAATCGTTGTCAGAGAAATTATAAAAACTTGATGCCTTTAATGTAAAACCACTTTTGCTGTTGCGGGTAATGCCACTAAAATTTCCTTGCCAAGTGTTAAACGATCCGTAAGACAAGGAAGCTGTTAAACTGTTGCGTACGCCTTGCTTTAAAACAACGTTGATGGCTCCACCTAAAGCGTCATCTGATAAATGAATAGGCACCACTCCTTTATATACTTCAATGCGTTCAATTAAGGCAGGTGGAATACTATTTAGATTGAATGAGGGACCGTACGTAGAAATAGGAATACCATCGATAAATATTTTGACACTATTACCGGTCATTCCATTTAAATTATATTCTACAGCTGATCCTAATCCTGCACTTTGTCGGACACGTACCCCTACCGATCGATCTAATAATTCATTAGTTTGAATGTTTCTCAAGGCAGCCTCTTTGGTTTCAATAATATTTACCGCAAAACCTTCTTTTTCTAATTTTGATTTAACCGATTCTACCTGAATAACTAAATCGTCTAAGGTTTCATCGCTACCGAAATAAGCATTGGGTATATAATCAAAATTTAAATCATCATTTGTCACCGTTAAGTCAAAAACATCTTTTAAAGCCTGATTATTGACTTTAATTTGATAAG